>MWDY01000173.1 GCA_002070755.1 Spirochaetes bacterium ADurb.Bin110
CATCGATAGATTGGCCAATCTCGACTTCTCCTTCAAAATTTCTAAACTCTCGGAGAATTCTTGTGGGCGCAATGCCCTCGGGAAACTGGCCTGCATAGGGTTTGGTTACGCGAGTCTTCTTCTTCTCATATATGCCTACAAGAATGGCATCATAGCCATCTTTTTCAGCTGTCTTCTTTCCAACTACAAGATTAGGTGCGACCTGAACGACGGTGACAGGCACAACCTGGCCTATCTCGTCGAATACTTGGGTCATCCCTATTTTCTTTCCAATAACACCGATCATTCGGTACTCCTGCGTTGAACGCTTCCAGCACTAAGCCGGGCGTTACAGCATTCTCTTATTTGCCGCGACGGACAAAAGTCTATTGCCTGATTTCGACATCGATTCCAGAGGGAAGTTCGAGTTTCATGAGCGCATCCATAACTTCCGGCGTCGGCTCGATTATGTCGATTAGGCGCTTATGTGTCCTCATCTCGAACTGCTCACGGCTCTTCTTGTGCACATGAGGCGATCGCAGCACCGTAAATTTATTTATGCGCGTCGGAAGCGGCACTGGTCCGGAGACCTTCGAGCCCGCATCTTGCACCGTTTTGATTATGCTTTTGGCGCTGTCATCCACTAGGCGCACGTCGAAGCCTCTGAGCTTGACTCGGATTCTGTCTTTCATCATTCCTCCAAAGATCTCTTGCACTTGCACCACAGGCCGTACCCAGGCAGGCGCGCCTATGATGATAGGTGCGGGTGGATTGGGGAATCCACCCTTGGTATCGTGCTACCAAATCACACAAAAACGTGCCCCTCTCAACGAAGGGCACGCAATATTAGCACTCGCAAGAATACTTGTCCAGTAGCTAACCCCTAGTTCGATTGCCTTTCCACAAGCCTATCGTGCACTACCTTTCGGGCACTTCAGGCAATCCTTAAGCAATAAGCCCTGAAACTCTTATGCGATAACCTCGGTTACCTGACCTGAGGCGACGGTGTGACCGCCTTCACGGATAGCAAACTTAAGCCCTTTCTCCATGGCAATCGGGTAAATGAGCTCTACTTCGATCTCGCTATTGTCGCCGGGCATTATCATGTCTCTGCCTTCGGGGAGCGTTACCATACCTGTGATATCGGTGGTTCTGAAATAGAACTGAGGACGATAGCCTGTAAAGAAGGGACTATGTCGCCCGCCTTCCTCTTTGGTAAGGCAGTAGATCTGACCTCTGAATTTTGTGTGGGGAGTTATAGTCCCCGGCTTGGCGAGAACTTGTCCGCGCTCCACTTCTTTCTTTTCAATGCCACGGAGAAGAGTACCGATATTGTCGCCAGCCCTACCTTCATCAAGCGTCTTGTTGAACATCTCGACACCTGTAACGACAGTGGTCTTTGTCGGATGAATGCCCACGATCTCTACAGTATCATTTACATGGACTATACCGCGATCGACACGACCGGTAACAACCGTGCCGCGGCCAGAGATTGTAAAGACGTCCTCGATAGGCATAAGGAAGGGCTTGTCGATGTCGCGAACTGGATCTGGAAAGTAGCTGTCCATTGCATCCAAAAGCTCTTCGATGCACTTAGTGGCTTCGGGGTTGTCCGGCTCGGTCATTGCCTCAAACGCAGAACCGCGAATGATGGGGGTCTTATCGCCGGGGAATCCATAGAAGTTTAGCAGGTCCCGTACTTCTTCCTCTACGATATCGATGAGTTCGGGGTCATCTACGAGATCGATCTTATTGAGGAATACGATAATCGCCGGTACTCCAACCTGACGAGCCAGCAGCACGTGCTCTCTGGTCTGTGGCATGACAGAGTCAGGAGCGGATACGACAAGGATTGCACCATCCATCTGCGCTGCGCCAGTGATCATGTTCTTGATGTAGTCTGCGTGACCCGGGCAGTCGATGTGTGCGTAATGCCGCTTATTCGACTGATACTCGAGGTGTCTGGTGCTGATGGTAATACCACGTGCCTTTTCTTCCGGTGCTTTATCGATTTCTTCATACTTAAGAACTTTGTCGCCGAACTTGCGCCCGCAGTACATGGTGATGGCCGCACTAAGCGTCGTCTTGCCATGGTCGATGTGTCCGATGGTACCAACGTTCATATGAGGTTTGGTACGCTCGAATTTTTCTTTGGCCATATAAATCTCCTCCTTGGCTTCGTCACCGGCTGTTCGCGATATTTCAATACATGAAAGTACCACGAATACCGTCCGCCGGCATCGATGCCGCCGGATACTACGCCATAATTTACTTGTTTGAGCGTTCGGATTATAAGCAAAGAATTGAGATTGCGCAATAGCCTTATAGAGCAAAAGCGCTTTTTTCTTTCCTAGAAAATATATGTACCTACATATCAGGAAATCTGGATATAGAAATCCATCTCAATATTCGTTCACATTGCCGTAATGATCGAATTTTGCTTGGTAAATGCCGCGCCCTTCTGTGATGGATCGCAACGAGGTTGTGTATCCAAAGAGGTTCTCCATAGGCGCGTAGGCTATGATGGACTTTATGCCTCCCTCATCCTCTACAGCTTCGATTCTAGCTTGTCGAGCTTGCAACGAAGCAAGGGCAGCGCCAAACCATGTATCCGGTACTTCGACAGAAACCTGGACGATTGGCACAAGTATATGGCTGCCAGCAAGGCTCACTGCCTTACGTAGGATTGCGGAGGCTGCAGCTTCCACTGCTGTCTCTGCACGTCTGTCGCCGCTCGTGGGGGCTATGATCCGCTCAATAATCAGTTTAGCCCCCACAATAGGCCATCCACCTGATGGTCCAACGGCAAAAGCAGTCTCTGCCGCCCGATGCAGAGCTGCCTCGTAGTTAGCCGAAAGCCGCAATCCCTGTGCAAAAATAATCTGGTTTTCATCCTTGCCTTTCTGGTTTTCCAATAAGATGCCCAAGGTTACCGAAAGTTTTTCACCACCAAAATCGCCTGTGAATTCTTCTTCGATATGGACGGGTTTTATGAGTCGCTCGACCTTGGGAACCTGAGGATGCCCGGCCCTAACACGAAGTCCATATTCTTTCTGCAAGCGCTCGAGCACTATATCGAGATGCAATTCTCCTTGACCTGCTATTGTTATGCGGCCGGTTTCTTTTTCTTCATCTAGCATGAGGCCTGCATCTTCAAAACTGAAGCGTCTAAGGGCATTGCGCAATTTTGGGAGATCTTGCTGCGAGGTGGGTTCGAGAGCTATGGACACCAGAGGTTCGGGATTTTTAAAAGATTCATATACAAGTTGAAGATGGGGTTCACATAGAGTGCTGCCTGCTTCCACATAGGAAAGATATGCTCCCACTATTTCTCCCGCGACTGCTGAATCGATTTGCTCGATTTCAGCCCCGTTTATCCCATAGAGGTGTTTTATCTGAGCAATCTTTTTAAAAGGCATTGCCATGGCCTTCATGCCTTCATGGATCCTGCCTGACCATATGCGAATCCAAGCCAGTGTGTTGAGATTGACATCAAGGGCCGTCTTGAAAGTATATGCAGAAAACGGAGCATCTGGTTTGGCTTCCAGTCTGATTTCCTTTCCGGTTTTCATGTCCTTTGCAGAAGGGCAGCCACGAGAATATGGATCAGGGAGATAGTCGATTATCGCATCCAGAAGAAGCTGGCTGGAGATGTCGGAAAAAGAAGAACCACATAGAATCGGCGTCAGTTCCTGCCGCCAGATGGGTGCACTAAGCGCGGATCGGATTTCCTTATCAGAGACGGCCTTTCCGTTTATGAGTTTTTCCATCAGGGAATCATCATACATACTTACACGATCGAGAAGCTTTTCTCGAGATTCTAGAGCAAGGTTGCGCATCTCTTCGGTAATAGGAGCTTTTTCTATAGGAAGAGGATATTCTGCTGATGCGATCCGAGGCTCATCGCTCTTAGTCTCTGTCTCATACTCTTCTTTGTTCGACAAGGCAGGATACCAACACATGTCGATCAGATCCACAATGCCATTCCAGCTATAATCTTCGAAGGTGGGTATCTGTAGGGGCAGAACCGGCTCGCCGAGCTCACCTGCTATCTCTTTCACTGCGCTAAAAAAATCGGCACCTCGCCTGTCCATCTTGTTTATGAAGTAGATTCTCGGAATATGATGAGCTCTGCAGCCTGTGGCGATAAAGCCAGTTCTAACCTGAACGCCAGATACCGCACAGAGAACGATCACTGCACCATCTAGAACACGGAGAACTCTGTCTACCTCGGCACTAAAATCTACGTGGCCTGGAGTATCCAGCAAATTGAATAGGACTCCTTTATGGACAAAGCGTACGGCCGCTGTTTTTATGGTTATTCCGTGTTGGCGCTCAACGGTCAAGTAGTCGGTTGTAGTGGTGCCTTCATCGACATTTCCTGCTTTTTTTCGCACGCCCGCGACATGTAGAATACGTTCGGTAATAGATGTTTTGCCGGCATCTATATGTGCGAGAATACCTATGTTTCTAATAGGCGCCCCTAGGCTTTTTTCAGGCGTCTTCGATAAATCCATCGCAATATCAATATATCAGAGCCAAATCAAAGAAAAAAGCCGCCTTTGTAAGGCGGCTTGGAATATGAACATGCAAAAGCTTTATTCGCTAAACGCCATCGCTGCGCGCTGCCTACCGCATGCTTTTGCTCATTACCACCTGTAATGCGCAAAAGCTTTATTCGCTTCAGCCATTTTGTGCATGTCGTCTTTCTTTTTAATGGCGGCTCCGGTGTTGTTAAAGGCATCGAAAAACTCATCGGCAAGACATTCGGACATCGACTTACCAGTTCTAGCGCGAGCTGCCTGTATGATCCAGCGCATCGCAAGAGCTTCTCGGCGCGATTCACGTATCTCGATTGGCACCTGATAGGTTGCACCGCCCACACGGCGGGATTTTACCTCGATTAATGGCTTAACATTCTCAATCGCTTTGCTAAAGGCATCTAGAGCTGGTTGACCGGATCTCTGCTGAAGGAGATCGAGGGCATCATACATTATGCCGGTACAGACAGATTTCTTGCCTTCCCACATCATTCTGCAGATAAAACGAGAGATGGTAGCCGAATTATATTTGACATCAGGGGCATGTCCCCTGTCGATCGCTTTCTTTTTTCTTCCCATTTATTACCTCGCTCAAGCCTTTGGCTTCTTTGCGCCATATTTTGAGCGACCCTGTTTGCGGTCTTCGACTCCGAGCGCATCTTTTGTTCCACGGATGATATGATAGCGAACTCCAGGAAGGTCCTTAACACGACCGCCACGGACGAGCACCGCAGAGTGCTCCTGAAGATTGTGCCCAATTCCCGGAATATATGCGGTCACCTCAATACCGTTGGTTAGTCGCACACGCGCCACCTTTCGGAGAGCTGAGTTTGGCTTCTTCGGCGTTACTGTCATAACACGTGTACAAACACCTCGGCGTTGTGGGCATCCCATCAGCGCTGGCGATTTAGTTTTCCACTTAGTTTGCTTCCTTCCATTTCGGATTAACTGGTTAATCGTCGGCATATAAGCTCTAGACTCCCTTTCCTCCGCTCGCTTCAGCATCGCGCGCGGTTTTCTTCAATATAATTTATATTCCGGACTGCAAAAACTGCGGTGTCTGTTTTCGCAGCGGTGTAGAATACCTTTCTCAACCATTACATGTCAAGACCTATGGCTTCCTCTGCCAGAAGAAGGCCTTATAACCTAATCATAAATCTATGCCATAGGACAGGCTCTAAAGCACCTAGTCCCTTACTCCTCCAACGACTCATTGTCTTCGCTGAATCCTTCGTCATTATCGAAAATGGTTGTTTCCTCGAAGCTAATCTCACTTGTACGATCTTGGAGTATAGCAGGCGGAGCTAGTTCACGCTCCTGTCTTCGCTTTTCGAGCACTTCCTCTACTAAGGCGTTGAGATCGTCATTTTCAGCATCGAAAAGTCTCAGCTGTCGATATTGTTTCATTCCGGTTCCAGCAGGGATAAGATGCCCTATTATTACATTCTCCTTGAGCCCTCGTAGTTGATCTATCTCTCCCTTTATGGCTGCATCTGTCAAAACTCTTGTTGTCTCCTGGAAGGATGCTGCGGCAAAGAAGGAATCGATCTTGAGAGATGCACGCGTTATGCCAAGCAGAATCGGGCGCGCCACTGCGGCTTGTCCGCCTTCTTCCATAACTCGTCTGTTTTCGTCATGGAATTTATGCTTGTCCACTTGCTGGCCGTAAATGAATACCGTGTCGCCCGGATTGACTATTTCGACCTTCTTCATCATCTGACGGATGATGACTCCTATATGTTTATCGTTGATGGTTACGCCCTGAGCGCGATAGACCTGCTGTACCTCATCCATGAGGTAGCGCTGGCATTCCTGTTCACCTAGAATCGCAAGGATATCATGTGGGTTCTTGACTCCATCGCAGAGCATTTCGCCTGCGACGACCTTGTCGCCGTTGCGCACAAGAAGCCGACGGTTCTTTGGCACAAGGTGCTTATGGGTCTTGCCAAAGGAATCGCGGATATTGATTACGCGTTTGCCTTTGAGTGTGCCACCAAAGGTGACAGTGCCAGAGACCAGTGCAAGAACGGCTGGGGATTTGGGTTTGCGCGCTTCGAAGAGCTCGCCGACTCGCGGTAGGCCACCGGTTATATCCATGGCTTTAGCACTTTCCTTTAGAATCTTTGCAAGCATTTTGCCTGCGCGAACGCTTTCGCCGTCCTCCACATTGACATAGGCGCCTTCGGGAAGGTAATAGGTCTCGATATCGTTGCCAGCCTCATCGGTGATTATTATTCGTGGCTCTTTTGTGTCGCGCTCGTTGCCTACATCGGTAATGATCTTTTCCACGTTGCCGGTCTCGGCGTTGATCTCTTCTTTCAGTGTTGCTCCAGGCATGATGTCCTCATATCGAACAATACCATCATGCTCAGAGATGATTGGGTCGTTGAAGGGATCGAAGGTCGCTATGGTTTCGTTGGCAAGAAGAATCTGGCCACGCGATACCACCATTTCGGAACCATTGCGAATCTCTACCTTCTGCTCCTGAGAGATGAGCAAAAGCCTATTATCTAGCACCTTCGCATAGGAGATGCTCGGGGATTTTATATAGCTGCCATCGGCTTTTTTGATGACCGAATCGTCTTTCAAGACACGCTGGCCATCTTTGACAAGGAGAGTATCTTCATCTGTAAAATCGAAGACACCAAATACTCTGTTTACATAGATATAGCCGCGGCGAGTAAATAGTAGACGACCGAGCTCGGTCTTTACACAAGAACCTTCGATATCTGCGATGTAGACAGGGTAATGAAGCGAAATACGGTTTTCTTCCGCTGCTTTTGTGGCTGCACCACCAATATGGAAAGTGCGCATGGTAAGCTGGGTACCTGGTTGGCCTATGGATTGCGCCGCAATTATCCCGACAGCTTCTCCGATATCGACTGTTCTGCCAGTGGCTAGGTTGCGGCCATAGCACCTGCGGCATACGCCATGTTCAGCCTCGCAAGTCAGAACGGTGCGCACCGATACTTCTCCGATTCCTGCTTCCTCTATCTCCTCGGCTATTTCCTCGGTAATCTCCTCATTGGTTCCTACTATGATCTGGCCAGTTATGGGATGGCGGATTGGATCTAGGGTAAAACGACCAATTATGCGCTCTGCAAGTGTTTCGATGATTTCGTCGCCGTCTTTGAGTGCCGTATATATAGAACCATTTATGGTTCCGCAGTCATCCTCGTTGACTACGACATCTTGCGCGATATCTACAAGGCGCCTCGTAAGGTAACCTGCATCCGCGGTTTTGAGAGCCGTGTCTGCTAGACCTTTGCGAGCTCCATTCGTGGAGATGAAGAATTCGATGACGGAAAGGCCTTCACGGAAATTAGAGCGAATAGGAAGCTCTATTATATCTCCGGACGGCTTGGCCATTAGCCCACGCATGCCCGCTAGCTGGCGGATCTGGTTCTTGCTTCCGCGTGCTCCCGAATTGGCCATCATGTATATATTGTTGAAGCCATCGCGATCCTTTTCGAGGGTCTTCATCATCACCGCAGTGAGTTCTTCGTTCGTCTTCGACCATACCTCGACGACACGGTTGTAGCGCTCATCCTGAGTTATGTGGCCTGCAAGATACTGCTGCTGGATTGCTTCGACTTCCTTATTGGCCTTATCGATCATCTCGGCTTTCTCTTTTGGAATGACAATGTCATCCATGCCGATTGTTGCGCCAAAAAAAGTCGCATACTTAAAGCCCATTTCCTTGATGGTATCGAGCATGTTCACGGTAATAAAAGGGCTCGTGGTGCGATAGACATGCTCGATCAGCATTCGAATATCTTTATCGGTCATTGCATAGTTTATAAAAGGAACTTCTTTTGGTAGAGCCTCGTTTAGAAGAATACGGCCACCTGTTGTCTTGATGAAGTGGTTACCAGAAAGCTCTGCCTCTTTTTCATAGGAGTTCCACACTGGTTCTTTGGGTGCTACCACATAGACGAGAGCCTGATAGTCGCATGAACCATATTCACAGGCCAGCAGGAGCTCATCCGTGCTTGAAAAGCGCTTGCCTTCGCCCTTTACTCCCGGCCTGTGGCGGCTTAGGAAGTTGATGCCGAGAACCATGTCCTGCGAAGGATAGACAATCGTCTTTCCGCTTGCGGGATCGAGCAGGTTGCGACTCGAAAGCATAAGAGTCCAGCATTCTGCCTGGGCTGCATGGGTCAAAGGAATATGAACTGCCATTTGATCGCCGTCGAAGTCGGCGTTATAGGCCTTGCATACCAACGGATGCAGCTTAATCGCTTTACCCTCTACGAGAAGGGGCTCAAAGGCCTGTATACCAAGCCGATGCAGAGTTGGAGCACGATTGAGGAGCACTGGATGCTCCTTTACAACCTCGTCTAGTACCGCAAATACCTCTGGCGTTTCCGATTCAACCAACATCTTGGCTTTCTTTATGTTGTATACGACATCTTTCTCAACGAGTTTTTTCATGATAAAAGGCTTGAAGAGCTCGAGAGCCATCTTTGTAGGAAGACCGCACTGCCACATCTTGAGCTCTGGCCCAACAACTATTACCGATCTGCCAGAGTAGTCGACTCGCTTACCCAATAGGTTCTGGCGGAAGCGCCCCTGTTTGCCCTTTAGCATGTCCGCCAAGGATTTGAGAGGCCTATTGCCAGCTCCCTTTACGGCTCGGCGGCGACGCGTGTTGTCGAATAGCGCATCGACGGCTTCCTGGAGCATGCGCTTCTCGTTGAAGATGATGATATCCGGCGCGTTGAGCTGCAAGAGTTTCTTGAGGCGATTATTGCGGTTTATGACTCGACGATAGAGATCATTGAGGTCGCTTGTGGCGAATCGACCGCCATCTAGCTGGACCATGGGCCTTAGCTCCGGCGGAATTACGGGAATCACAGTTAGGATCATCCATTCAGGTCTATTTCCAGAAGATCGAAATGCTTCGACGAGCTCGATACGCTTCAAAAGGCGCTTGTCAGACTTGCTTCCGCGCTCGATCATCTTCTGTCTGAGTTCCTGAGACATCTTGTCGAGATCTATCTGCTCAAGAAGAGAGCGAATGGCTTCGGCTCCCATGCCAGCGGTAAATGCGCCCCCATATCTGTCCATAGCCTCGCGGTATTCCTCGTCGGTGAGGAGCTGCATTTTCTTGAGCTCGGTCTCTCCTGGATCGATCACGATATATTTTTCGTAATAGAGGACAGATTTGAGTGTCGCCATTGGCAGATTGAGCAGAAGACCCATGCGGCTGGGCACTGAACGGTAAAACCAAATGTGCGATACTGGGCTCGCTAGCTCTATATGCCCCATGCGCTCCCGCCGCACCTTGGAATTGGTCACTTCGACACCGCAGCGGTCGCAGATGACTCCCTTATATCTGATAGACTTGAATTTACCACAATAGCACTCCCATTCCTTGGTCGTGCCGAAGATGCGTTCGCAGAAAAGGCCATCTCTCTCAGGCCGCAATGTCCTATAATTGATTGTCTCAGGCTTCTTGACCTCTCCATAAGACCAAGCCCGAATCATCTCCGGACTTGCCAAATGAATGGAAATATTGTCAAAATCCTGAATATCTCTCATGATACCCCCTCGGGTTGTAGGCATTTCTCATGCCTCGGAATATTGTTCCAATAGCGCCCTCTACCCAAAAAAGGCGCACTAAAGACCGTGCAAAGTCCGGCAAACATGGATTGTGCAACAGCAAAATGTGCCATCCTAGAATGCTCCGGTCTGCTTCTTTATAATATCTTCATCGCGCTCCGTTAGAGCAATCTGTTTACCCTTAGAGTCATAAACCTTGATGTCCAGCGCTAGGCCTCGAAGCTCCTGCACCATGACATTGAAGGCCTCGGGAATTCCAGCAGCTGTGTGTGGTTCTCCCTTTACTATTGCTTCGTATATTTTGGAGCGGCCTGTCATATCGTCCGATTTGATTGTAAGAAGCTCTTGCAGAGTATTTGCAGCCCCATATGCCTCGAGCGCCCACACTTCCATTTCGCCTAACCGCTGACCACCAAATTGCGCCTTGCCACCAAGAGGTTGCTGAGTTACTAGCGAATAAGGACCCGTCGAGCGTGCATGCATCTTGTCATCCACAAGATGGTGTAATTTGAGGAAGTACACGACTCCCACCGTGATAGGATTCTTAAAGAATTCGCCTGTCTTACCATCGCGGACCATGACCTTCGAAGTGGCAGGCAGCCCCGCTTCTCTTAGCTTTTCTTCTATTTGTTCTTGAGAGGGCGACTGGAAAACATGGCATTCATACCATTCATTCAGGGTACTGGCAGCCCAACCTAGCTCAGTCTCCATTATCTGGCCTATATTCATACGGCTCGGTACACCAAGCGGATTTAGGCAGATATCGAGTGGCGTCCCATTATCTAGATAGGGCATATCCTCAACAGGAAGGACACGCGCAACAACTCCCTTATTGCCATGGCGACCTGCCATCTTGTCGCCTTCCTTGAGCTTGCGCTTGACGGCTACTAGAACCTTTACAGTCTGTTCGACACCTGGCTGGAGATCATCGTTGTTTGCCCGAGACATGCGCTGCACATCGATTACGGTTCCTTCGATGCCATGTGGCACATGGAGCGAGGAATCGCGGACATCCTTGGCCTTTTCGCCAAATATCGAGTTTAGAAGCTTGAATTCAGGCGTAGTATCTGAGTCGCTTTTTGGGGTCACTTTCCCTACTAGAATATCGCCGCTCTTTACCTTGGCGCCAATCCGAATCACGCCCTGGCCATCGAGATTGTCCAGCATCTTTTCGCTTGTATTCGGAATGTCGCGCGTTATGCGTTCTGGACCAAGCTTTGTGTCGCGCACTTCGAGAATGAATTCTTTTATATGGATCGAGGTGAAAAGGTCTTCCTTTACTACTCGCTCGGATATAAGTATGGCATCCTCATAGTTATAGCCATTCCAAGGTACGAATCCAGCCAGAATGTTGCGACCCAGGGCAAGTTCCCCCTGGTTCGTAGCTGGCCCGTCTGCTATGACTTGGCCTTTTAGAACCTTCTCTCCACGCTTTACAATTGGCCTATGGTTGAAGCAGGTGTCCTGGTTGGTCCGCTGATATTTTATGAGCTGATAGATGTCTTTGTCATCGGGAGACTCTGGCTTTTCAGGTCGAACTACAACGCGGTTAGCGTCTACACACTCGACGGTCCCCGAGCGTTTTGCCTTGACCAGCACACCTGAATCATAAGCTGTCTTCCATTCCATACCAGTGCCAATCCGCGGAGGTTCGGTAAAAACCAAAGGCACCGCCTGGCGTTGCATGTTCGAACCCATAAGAGCTCGGTTAGCGTCATCGTGCTCAAGGAAAGGAATCAGAGCCGCGGATACCGATATGATCTGCTTGGGCGAAACATCCATAAATTGGATTTCCGATGGAGATCGCATTGTGTAGTCGCCTTGATGGCGGCAAGATATGTTCTGGTCGAGAAATCTTCCACTCTTGTCGATATGCGCGGAAGCCTGTGCAATATAGTACTTGTCTTCGTCGATAGCGGAAAGGTACTCGATTTCGTCGGTGACAATGCCATTTCTTACACGGCGATATGGTGCCTCGAGAAATCCATATTCGTTGACCGTCGTGTAGGTTGCAAGCGATACAATTAGCCCGATATTCGGTCCTTCAGGAGTCTCGATAGGGCACATGCGCCCATAATGGGTGTAGTGGACATCGCGCACCTCGAAACCCGCGCGTTCGCGGTTTAGCCCGCCTGGTCCGAGGGCGTTCAGCCTGCGCTTGTGCGTTAGCTCAGCCAGCGGGTTGACCTGGTCCATGAACTGAGAAAGCTGTGAGGTACCAAAAAACTCCTTAATAGCAGCTACGATCGGCTTGATGGTTATAAGGTCTTGTGGCTTTGCTGTTTCGAGGTCTTTGCCGGTCATCCTATCCTTTGCGGTGCGCTCCATACGGCTAAAAGCAACCTTCATAACATTGGCAAGAAGCTCGCCAACCGCGCGCACGCGGCGATTTCCCAGATGATCTATATCGTCGATATTTGCCTCTCCATAATAGATATTTATGAGGTGTTTCATCGTAGCGACGATATCTTCCTTGGTAAGCGTATTCGTTTTTATGTTGAAATCAAATTTCTTGTTGAGCTTGTAGCGACCAACATCGCCCAAATCATACTGCCTAGCGCTAAAAAACATGTTGTGAAGATCGCGCTCGGCATTCTCCAAAGATATGGGTTCACCTGGTCTAAGCACAGAATAAACTGCTGAGATTGCGTCTTCCTTAGTAGGCTCATCCTGGTCAGGCGTCCCCTTTACAAGCTTGACATCTTCACGGTCGAAACAATTCAAGATCATCTCGTTGTGCAGCGAATTATCATCTTCAAAATCTATGATTTTGATAGAATCTATGCCTAGGTTGATGAGTTCATCGATTTCGTGTAGGTGAATCTTGTCGCCAGCCCGGAAGAGACGTTTTTGCTCACCATCGATCTCCATATATACAGGTTTTGCTAGTATTTTCCCAACAAGGGCATCTTTGTCGTTCTGATCTTCGGAGAGCTCTGCTGTCTTTGTGGTATAAAATGCAGCGATGATCTCTTCGCGCGAATTAAAGCCAATTGCGCGCAAGAACATGGTCCCAAGGATCTTTCGCTTGCGATCGATCTTGGCGTGGATAAGATCATGCTTCTGATCGATTTCGAATTCGAGCCAGCTCCCTCTATATGGAATTATGCGAGAGGAGAATACGCCCTTGTCGTGACTGAAAATAACGCCAGGCGAACGATGGATCTGAGAAACAATGACACGTTCCGCTCCATTGATTATGAATGTGCCACGGTCGGTCATAAGTGGAATATCGCCTAAGTAGATTTCTTTCTGCCTTATCTCCCCGGTCTTCTTGAACACAAGATTTATGACTGCCTTTAGAGGCACAGAATAGGTCAGCGTCTTCTGCTTGCATTCCAGTTCAGAATACTTGATGGCTTTTTCATCGAGAGAATACCATTCGTATTCGATCACAAGATCACCGGATGGACTTTCTATAGGAAAAGTGGTACGGAATACCTCCTCAAGGCCTATTAGTTCGAGAGGCTCGCCCTTGCGGAGTCTTTCTCTTTGTAGAAAGTGCTCGTAAGATGAGAGTTGAATATCGATGAGATCAGGTATATCCATTACATCGTGGAATTCTTTTCCTATGTAAGTCCGCTTGATCTTCTGTCCTGAATATGTCATCAGTTACCCTCCATGCGCCCTTAGCGCTCGGGTTAAAGGTCAATACGCTGATGTTTATATATCGAACATCGGCGCTATATATCATTCCGTCATCGGGAAGCACTCATTGCCGGCAAAACTCAATTAGCCAGAATGCTTCCCGAAAACGGGGGATCGCAATCCCCCTTCTTTTCATCGACTAAGGCCCAAAATCTATGGCCAGACTTATTTTATCTCGACCGTTCCGCCAGCAGCTTCGATCTGCTTCTTGATCTTGTCTGCTTCCTCTTTAGAGATGTTCTCCTTGAGAGGCTTGTCTCCAGCCTCGACTAGGTCTTTGGCTTCTTTCAAACCAAGACCGGTGATCGAACGGACTTCCTTAATAATAGCGATTTTCTTGTCTGCAGGCACATTACCCTTGAGGATCACTGTAAACTCAGTTTTCTCCTCGACTGGAGCAGCTGCGGCTGCGGCGGCGGGAGCAGCAACGGCCACTGGGGCAGCTGCGGTTACGCCAAATTTCTCTTCCATCGCTTTTACTAGCTCGGAAATCTCGAGGACGGTCATCGAAGCGATTGCGTCGATGATTTGTTCTTTTGTAAGTGCTGCCATATTATCTTCTCCTGATCTCATGGTAGTCCATCACAACGAATGGACCTTCTATCGAACTCCGACAGGAACGGCAGCCTCCGAAGCCTGACGGATACTCGCCTTTTCTGAAAAGCATGCTAAATAGACAACTCAAAGAGCCTCTTCCTTCGCCTTCTTTTCCTCGATTGCCTTGAGAACGCGAACCAGCTTGGTCGGAATAGCATTGATGACATAGACGAGGTTCTGCGCTGGCGCTTGCATGGTAGACATGAGCATTGCTATTAGCTGATTGCGGCCAGGTAGCTTGCTGTATGCTTCAACCTTATCAGCATCCAGGAATTCTTTATCTATCATTGCGCCCTTGATAATCAGGGCAGGTGTTTCCTTGGCAAAATCGAGCAGAATCTTGGCAACTTCATTCGAATCGGTCTTGATAAAGGCAACCGCTGTGGGTCCTTTCAGCACAAGCTCGACTGCTTGCGAATAACCAAGCTCCTCGAAGGCCAAACGTGCAAAATTGTTTTTGACAACATGGAGTTCTACGCCTTTCTCGCGCAGTTGTTGCCGCAATGTCGTGATCTGTTCGACCGTCAGGCCTCTGTATTCTGTGAAGACAAAATCATTCGAGCCCGAGATCATTTCTTTTAGCATGCCTATGGCTTCGGCTTTCCTTGACTGAATTTTCGATGCTTTAATGGCCATAGTCTTACCTCTTCTCCGATTTGTTCAGTGCGACTTTGACGCTTGGCCCCATGGTCGGCGTCAAGAATACCGAAGCGACAAAATCGCCCTTGACATCAGAAGGGCGCTTGCGATTTACCTCTTCTACAAGCGTGCTTAGATTCTCGGCAATTTTCTCGGCCTCCATGGATACCTTGCCAACTGGCAGGTGAATAATCCCTGACTTATCGGTGCGGTATTCGGTGCGGCCTTTTCTCAATTCGCTGAGCGCGCTGCTCAGATCGTTTGTAACCGTACCTGTCTTAGGGTTCGGCATAAGGCCACGGCGTCCGAGAACCATACCCAATTTGCCGACATCTTTCATCATATCAGGTGTCGCAACGGCTATATCGAAATCAAGCCATCCACCCTTGATTTTCTCGATGTATTCATCGCTCCCCGCATATGTGGCTCCTGCCTCGAGAGCTTCTTTGGCGCGCTCGGGCTTGCAGAATACAAGAATTCTCTTCTCTGCTCGGAATTGATGAGGGAGGACAACTGTGTCTCGTACAGATTGGCTCTTCTTGAGGTTTAGCTTTATATGTGCTTCCACCGTTTCATCGAATTTAGCTGTCTTGAGTTCTTTGACGAGGACACAAGCATCTCCAATATCGTAAGCTTGCGAATGATCCACTTTCTTGGCTACTTCAATGTATTTCTTACCGCGTTTCATATCACAACTCCACATCCACGCCCATCGACCTTGCGGTCCCCGCAACTATGCGTTTCGCGGCTTCGAGATCATTTGCATTGAGGTCGGGCAATTTCTGCTTGGCAATTTCCTCCAGCTTTGCCTTCGAGAGCTTTGCTACCTTGTCCTTCTGAGGAAACGAAGAACCCTTTTCTATACCGCAAGCTTTTTTGATGAGCACACTCGCGGGAGGC
>MWDY01000174.1 GCA_002070755.1 Spirochaetes bacterium ADurb.Bin110
AGCCTGTTCTAGCGATGAAATGAACTGATCTCGGTCGTAGAGAGTTACACCGATGTGGTAGGTCTTCTGAGCGAACACCGAACCTACGGCAAAGGTAATGACAAGGATGGTGAGCATCAATTTTTTCGCGACACTCATAATGCCTCCTGAAGAAAGAATTTGTCTGTGGCAAGCAACGCTCGCCATTTATTACATATAAACTACTTTTCCTTTCTTGAATGATTCTGTCATGGCCATAGCAATACGGGTCGCAGCTGTACCATCGCGCGCGATTATCTCTGGCTTACGTCCTTCTAGGATACTTTCGACAAATTCACGGGCTTCAGCTATGAAGGCTTCCTCGAAGCGCTCATAAAAATCACGTATGCAATCGCTGTGTACTCCCATGGAATCGAATACCTCGACTCGGTTTCTTCGTGGAGTCATACCTATTTTGAGAATGCCTTTAGAACCGACTATTTCAGTGTGAGTATCGTGCCCGTGAAAGGCGGTTCTACTTGCAGAAAGAATTGCCATAGCACCATTTTCGAATGTTGCAAGACAGACTGTATTATCGGCATCTCCCAATTTGGCGAATTCCGGATGAACATAACTTGCACCCTTTGCATAGATTTCTTTTATCTCTGAGCCAATGAACCAGCGAGCAAGATCGATATCGTGTACATTCATATCGAGAAAAATTCCGCCGCCTGTCTTTACGAACTCCAGTTGGAATTCTGCATATTCGTCGAGATCGCATGTCTGAGAACGCACCAGGAAGGGAGTACCAATCGCACCAGTCGCAACTAACTCCTTTGCATATCGATATGAAGGATCAAAACGCCTCACAAACCCGACTAGGAAAACCTGGTCATTGTGGTTTTGTACTGCATGCTCTATTTCAGCACATTCCTTTAGAGTTAGACCCATAGGCTTTTCTACGAACACATGAAACCCATGCTCGAGAGCTGCTTTTGCTTGTGAAGCATGGAATGCCGAGGAGCTAGCGATCCATACAGCATCGATATCGGCATGGGCAAGCATATCCTCAAAAGACAAAAAGAGCTGAGGAATCTCTAGTTCGTTTTTTGCCCATTGAAGCTCGGCTTCATTTAACGAACATACTGCTCGCAGATTTGCTTTAGGTACAACATTGGCAAGGTTAAATGCATGGCGTTTGCCAAGCCTGCCCAAGCCGACAATACCTATCTTCACTTTTTCCATAAAAATATACTCAATCCCCTCGGTTACCAGATCAATAGAATGTCTAAATATGGCTAGAGGTCTGCTTTAATTAAGAATTCTATTATTGATTTGCCTCCGATTAGTGCAAACGTTTTCAGAAAACGTTTGCATATAGCAACGATATTATCAGTCCATTTTCCGAATCTGTCAAATAATTTTTATTTTAGCTGACAATTATTTTTGATTGATGATTTGGACAATATAGCGAGATTTTGTACGATAAAACAAAATGATCTTGTGAGCCAAATATCAGAAGCTTGTTTTTCGTGCACTTTATGGAACTATTATATCTCTTATTATATTATTATACAATATCTTAGCTCTTATTCAGGAGCCCCTATGTCCATAACAGCATCCTGCTAATAGTTACATTTCATGATCTAATAAAATAATTTTTGGTAGCTCAATAGACGCTTGAAGGTTGCCAATCTTTAGTGTTGCGAAGCAATGAAAAAGCTATGACGGACCTATAAAACAATTGCGGTAAATATCTTGACATCTATTATGCCTTGGGCTATATTAAGTTAAATAATTGATCAACTAAGCAATCGTTTAATTGAGCTTTTTGGGGGTCCTGCCATGACTGACGATCTATGCAGCCAATACAGCATAACCTGCGGACCAGAGGCCGATAAGCTTCGAAACTCGATCATGGATATCGCAGGGGTCTCGGAGATATTCAGAGCGCTGTCGGATGAGACACGGACTAGGATTCTCTATCTTATTTCGCAGCGTGAATTGTGTGTCTGTGATCTCGCTTTTCTCTTAGATATGACCCTACCGGCAGTTTCGCATCATCTTAGATTTCTGAGGGCGATGCGCCTTGTAAAAGCAAGAAAAGAAGGTAAAAACGTTTTTTATAGCCTTGATGATAATCATGTGCTCGCTCTCATCGAGCAGGCAAAAGAGCATTATATCGAGCGCAATTAGAGTCAACTTTCATGGACCATAAACCTTACTCGAAAAATCGAGGATCTGAAAGCCAAGAGAGGTTTCTATGATCGAACAGCGAGAGAATGAGCATCTATGTTTGATCTGTAAAGAAGATAGACAGAAAAAGATTAGCGAAAGGCAGGAAGCTCATGAGGATTTAGAGCAGCCCGAGGTGCTCGATGCGACGCTCAAAAGGTCCAAGTCGACGGCTAGAGAGCCCGAGGCGCTAAAAGAGCCCAAGGAGAATAAAATTTCAAATAGAACTCTTGCAAGAATTGTTCTCGCCGCGGTTCTTTTTCTTATAGGCGTGATCTTCAATAGTGCGCTCCACGCGACACCATTTTCGATAGCCGAATACGCTGTGCTCGTTCCTGCCTATCTGCTCGTTGGAGGTCCTGTTCTCTTGGCTGCTTTTCGAAATATACGCCATGGCAAAGTCTTCGATGAGATGTTTTTGATGAGCATTGCTACTATAGGCGCGATGATAATTCATCAGTTGCCAGAGGCCGTTGGAGTCATGCTTTTCTATGCGGTCGGAGAATATTTGCAAGACTTAGCTGTCGATCGTTCCAGAGGCTCGATTGCGGCTCTCATGGATCTTCGGCCTGAGTCAGCAAGGATTTTCGAAAAGAAGGAGGGATCCAAGGAAGCTGACGAGCTCAATAAAATCGACGGTCTAGAAGATAGCGGAACAGGCATTCGCAGACTTGTCTCTCCTGAGGAAGTCTCTGTTGGAGCGCTGATCGAGGTATTGCCAGGGGAGAGGATTCCTCTCGATGGCGAGGTGATGGAAGGATCTTCTGCGGTAGACACTTCCTCTCTTACAGGCGAGTCCATACCAAGGAATGTGAGCCCAGGAGACAAGGTATTGGCCGGCTTTGTAAACGATGGAGGCAGACTCCTTGTACGTGTAGAGAAAGGGTTTGGCCAGACGGCTGCAGCTCGGATTCTCGAGTTGGTGGAGGAGGCTGAATCTAATAAGGCTCCCACCGAGAAATTCATAAGCCGTTTTGCTGCAGTATACACACCAGTTGTTGTAGGCATTGCCGCTATTATTGCCATTGTTCCTCCCATCGTCCTACCGAGCCCTTCTTTTGGGGCTTCTTTGTCTAAATGGGTCTATAGAGCTCTTGTTCTTCTTGTAATATCTTGCCCCTGTGCTCTTGTTGTTTCTATCCCGTTGGGCTATTTCGGGGGGATAGGCAGCGCCGCTCGCAAGAAGCTTCTTATAAAAGGGGCTAATCATATGGATACGCTTGCAAAGGTCGATACGATCGTTTTCGATAAAACAGGAACGCTGACGGAAGGACGCTTTTCAGTGCTCGAAGTCGTGCCCCGCAATGGCTTTTCGAGGGAGCAGCTTCTTTTATGGGCTTCAGCTGCGGAATCAAAATCCATGCATCCCATTGCTCGTTCTATTTGCGCGGCGCGTTCTATAGATGCCGGAGCGATTTCGAAAGAGCAAGAAGCCGAAGATATCCAAGAGATTAAAGGCTTTGGCGTGATTGCTAGGGTAGGTGGTCATGAAATCATCGTGGGCAATGATCGGTTTCTCCATAAAGAGGAGATTATCCATGAGGATTGCGATGTCGATGGCACGGTTGCGTATGTTATTGTCGATCGAAGCTATGCCGGCTACCTTGTTATTGCGGATGCAATCAAGCAGGGTGCTATCGAAGCCATTGCATCTTTGAAACAATTAGGATTACGCAAGACAGTGATGCTCTCTGGCGATGCCGCATCGGTAGCCCAAAAAGTAGCGAAAAGGCTCGGTATCGATGAGTTCTACGCCGAACTCCTGCCGGATCAAAAAGTTGCACAGCTCAATAAGCTCAAAGAAGACCCAAAAAAGATGGGTCTATAGTCTTTGTGGGCGATGGAATGAATGATGCGCCAGTTCTAGTCCACGCCGATCTGGGTATTGCAATGGGTGGCCTCGGTTCCGATGCGGCCATCGAAGCTGCGGATGTTGTGGTAATGGATGACGACATCAGGAGGATTCCACTCGCCGTGCGCATAGCTAAATTCACTCGCAAGATTGTGCTTCAGAATATCCTTTTTGCTATTTCGGTAAAGGGAGCATTCATAATACTTGGGGGCATTGGTGTGGCCAATATGTGGGAAGCAGTGATCGCCGATGTCGGCGTGTCGCTCTTGGCTGTTATGAATTCGCTGCGGACGAACGGATATAGATATTCGTGAATTTGGAATGTCCATAAGCCAATTGGCAAAGGCCAAGGATTATTCGCTCTGGCCGACAACGATAAGTTTTGATGGTGTTCTCTTTGTATTTATTTTGACAGCGCTCTCTTTATACCTATTTTGATTTGTATTTATTTTGACAAAATTGCCGCCAATAGCGGCGTAGCGACGAGAACGAGCACAATTCGCAGCACCTGAAATGCCGAGGAAATTGCCGTATCGGCTCCAGCCTCCACAGCGGTAATAGCCATTCCGCTTATGCCGCCTGGTGCGGTGCTATACATTGCCGTCAGCAGATCGATGTGGAAAAACCGATTGAGAATGAAAGATAAACCTGTGGTGAACGCCAATAGCGCTACAACATATCCAAGAGCCACTGGAATCACTTCCGGCCTTTGTTTTAGCGACTCTACATTTGATGTTGCCACCAAAACATATGCCACAAGTAGCTGCGAAATCACCGAGACAGATCCACTGCTGGGGACATTGCCGCCTACAATTCCCTTAACAATAAGGCCAAGGATTAGCCCCCCAGTAAGGTAGCCAGAAGGCAGTTTGAGTTTGCTTCCTATCCAAGCTCCTACCAGAATTGCGGCAACAATGATTATCTTTTCTTTCATAGAGCCCCCAGCAACGCTTTTATCTGATTTTTCTTATTGAATCTATGATGGTCCCATCGCGGTATTCCACAACCCCGACTATCTCATCCTCAAAGGGCACTTCATCGGGAATTCCCGTAATGGTCTCGATATCTTCTTTAAGCTTAAGGATATCCTTGATAGGAAGGCCGGAATCCTTTAATCGAGCTATGAGATCTTCTCGTTTTGGATTAACGGCAATACCCCTCTCGGTAACGATTACATCGACGGTTTCTCCTGGCGTTACGACGGTCTGTACTCTTTCCTTTATAGAAGGCACGCCGTTGCGCATTGAAGGAATTGTGATCAGCGAAAGCTTTGCCCCGGCGGCAGTATCCGAATGACCTCCGGATGCTCCACGCAAAATGCCGTCATGGCCCGTCAAGACATCGACATTGAAATCGATATCGACATCTAGCGCAGCGAGCACGACGACATCGAGATCGTTGACAAGACAGCCTTTATTGAATGGATTGGCGTACCATGAGGCGTCTACTTCCATGTGGTTCGGATTGTGTAGAATTGAGTTGGTGACGGCAGCATCGAAGCTTTGTACGTCAAAGAGTGTCTTGAAGAGGCCCTCTTTGAGCATATCTGCCATGTAGCCAGTTATTCCTCCTATGCAATAGCTGCCCTTTATGGAGTTGGCTTTCATGTAATCGCGCACATAGCGTGCGACCGCTAGACTTGGACCACCTCCGCCCGTTTGGAACGAGCAGTCGTTCTTCAAATATCCTGAGGCCTTGATGACCTTGAACGCAAGCTCGGCGATATATAACTGTAAGGGATCTCTAGTTATTCTGGTGGCGCCTGTTGCTATCTTGGCAGGGTCGCCTATTGAATCGATGAGGACTACCTGATCGACGAGATACTGAGGGACACTTATCTTAGGGGAGAGAGGATAATCGACAAGATTGTCGGTTATTGCAATTACATGGCGAGCATAGCGAGCGTCCACCATCGCATAGCCGAGAGCGCCGCATGCTGTATTTCCAATTACTCCAGTCATGTTTCCAAGTCGGTCGCACGCTGGTGCACCGAGGAATGCAACATCGATCTTGAGGCTACCTTCTTCGATTGCCCGCGCTCGACCACCATGGCTTCGTATTATAGCTGGGCTCTCCAGAAGGCCATTCGAAATGGCTTTGCCGACCTCGCCCCGGACTCCAGATGTGTTTAGCCTTGTAACTACGCCCTTTTTTATGGCATCAGCGACGCAATCATGTGAGTCGCCCAGTGAAGAAGGCGCAAGGGTCAGATCCCTAAAACCCATTTTCTCAAGCTCGGACAATACAAGGCCGACTATTGCATCGCCATTTCTGAGATGGTGATGGAAGGAAATCGTCATGCCATTCTGCAAACCAGAGCGCTCTATTGCTGCTCGCAGGTTTGAGGCTACTTTATTGGTGCTTATGGCCGGTACTCTTCGAGAGACCGGAGAGGCTGTCCACAAAAAGGAACCGTCGAGTCTTGCATAAGCTCCTGAGAATGGTGTCATGGCTCCCAGACCAGGAATCTCTGTAGGAACAAGCCTGCCGAGCGAGTTGTGTACACAACGATAGTTCATAGTTCTGCCACCTCCATTCCAGCAAGTCTTGCAAGTTCGATAGTTCGCAGCGCCTGGGACACAACGGGGGCATCCACCATGCGCCCATCTACCGCTATTACGCCTAGACCTCTCTGTTCGGCTTCCTTGGCGGCCGTGACAATCTTAATTGCTTTTGCAAGTTCTTTTGGATCCGGAGTATAGACTGAATTAATGACAGAGACCTGCGATGGGTGTATGGCAGCTTTTCCGCTGAATCCAAGGGCAAAGCTGAGCTCTGTCTGGGCTCGTATACCTTCGAGATCATTGACATCGGTAAAGACCGTATCGAAGGCCTGCAACCCATATGCTTTTGCGGCTATGATGACAGCGCTCTTCGCGTAGAGTAGCTCATAACCCTCTTTTGTGGCGCGTATGCCTAGATCGGCCGCTAAATCCTGTCCGCCGAGAGTCAGTCCAACAAGCCGTGTTGATGACGCCGCAATCGAATTTACATTTACTATCGCGTGTGCGGTTTCGAGCATGGCCTGAATACCTATTTTACCCTTTGGTAGACCGTTTATCTCTTCGAGTCTTGATATCAATTCATCAGCGGCGAGCACATCGGCTGCTGAATCTACCTTAGGCAAACGTATTGCATCTGGACCAACCGGGACAATCTCTTCCATATCTTGCTTGAAATAGGGAGTGTCCCGTCCATTTATGCGCACTATTATGCTTATATCACCAAAATCGAAGTTGCGAAGGGCATGTTTTACAAGTTTGCGCGCAGCATCTTTTTCGGAAATCGAAATCGAATCTTCGAGATCAAAGATAACGGCATCTGCGCCATAGATTGTACAATTTTGCAACATGCTCGGATGATTGCCCGGGATGTAGAGTAGAGAACGCATGGGGTGGTTCGGAAGTACTTTACTCATTTTGCGGCTTGTCTTCTCCTTTTTACCAAAGCATATACAAGTGATACACCAGCTAACACAATAAATACAGCCGAAATTGGTTTCTGAAAGAAAATTGCTGGATTGCCGTCGGAGAGTACCATGGCGTTTCTAAAGGATTGCTCAGTTGTACCTCCGAGAATCAGAGCTAGCACAAGAGGTGGAAGCGGTACCTCCAGAATTACGAAAATATATCCAACGAGTGCGGATACCATAACGAGTATGAGATCGAAGGAGCTATAATTGAGGAAATAGGCGCCAATGAGACCCAGGCCCATTACGATTGGAAGCATTATTCTCTGTGGTACACGGAGAAGCTGAACGAGCGGAATGGCCAACGGCAAGTTGATGATGATAAGGATGATGTTTCCTATAAGCATGGAAGCAATGACGCCCCAAGCGATATCCGGATGATCCACGAACAAAGTTGGCCCAGGTCGCACGCCGAGTAGCATTAGAGCGCCTAGCATGACCGCTGTGGTTGCTGAACCTGGAATGCCAAGAGTCAGGAGAGGTACCATCGCTCCACAGGAGCAGGCGTTGTTGGCAGCTTCTGGTGCAGCCAATCCTTCGATTGTTCCCTTTCCAAATTCTTCTGGATGCTTGCTAAGATTCTTTTCCATAGCATAGGACATGAATGTGGCGATTGTACCGCCCATACCAGGCAGAACCCCGATTACAAATCCAAGAGGTGTACTTCGGAGCATAGGCACCAAGCATTGTTTGAATTCTTCTTTGCTCACTCTCACTTTACCGATGCTTTTTGAATCAAAGCTATATACCGTATCGATTGATTTCAAATTCTTATAGACTTCAGTAACAGCATAGACTCCGATGATGACTACAAGAAAATCGATGCCCTCGTTCAGACTCGAAATTCCATAGGTAAAGCGCACGACTCCAGCAAGTGGGTCTATTCCTATCGTCGAAAGCATAAGCCCTACTACGATCGAAAAAAGTCCCTTCAAAAGGTTCCCTTCTGATAAGGTAATTGTTGCCACAAGCGCGAAAACCATTAGCGAGAACATCTCCGCTGGTCCAAACCTTAGCGCTGCGGAAGCAACGGGCTGGCTCAAGAAGACCATAAAGATCATGCCAATCATTCCGCCTATGAAAGAAGCGATCGCGGAAATGGCAAGTGCGGTACCGGCCTTGCCTTTCTTGGTCATTGGGTAGCCGTCGAAGCAAGAGACAATAGCAGAAGCATCTCCGGGTATGTTTAGCATGATCGATGCTCTAGAGCCTCCAAACATGGCTCCATAATATACTGCTGCCATGGTTATGAGGGCAGTGGCTGGGTTCATGCCAAAGGTAATAGGTATTAGAATAGCGACACCTGTTGCAGGTCCTAATCCAGGTAGCATACCTATTATAGTGCCCAATGTGCCTCCAATGAAAACCCAAAGAATATTTGTAAAAGTTAAAGCTGTCTGAAGGCCGATAGATAGATTTATCAGTATTGAGTGCATAGGCTTATCTCCTAGAATGGAAGCATCGTTTCGATGATGCCACGAGGAAGGCTCAATTTAAGCGCAACTCCGAATACAAAATAGGTCACCACAGAAAAAAGGATAGCGATCAATATATTTTGGACATACCTTCCTCTATTTATAAGCATCGATACAAAGAACATAAACAGGGCAGTAGCTATCATATAGCCCAATCGATCGATAACAAGTCCAAAGATAACGCCTGCAATGGTCAAGAGGCCTATTTTTATCCATATATTTTTGTATTTCTTAAAACCGAAATCAGGTTTCTTTGAGCGTTTTTCTGGATTTCTATCCTGTAAAATCATGGCAATGCCCGTAATTATTGCAACTATACCGACGAAATACGGGAAAATTTTAGGGCCTAGCCTGTCTCCCATCGCCATTTGAGGCAGGCGCAGGGCCGTAATGGAATACACCAGACCCAAAACAATGCTGATGATTCCAGTAAGAATATTTGTTGTCACTTAAGTCCTCCGCCTCGAATTTCTGTCAAACAAAAAAGGCCGGTGGATGCAAATCTTGGCATCGCACCGGCTCTTCATACTCGCTCGATTATTTCTTCAAACCTACGGCAGATAAAAGTTCGTCGAACACCTTTGTCTGATCCTCGAGGAATTTGGCATGCGTAGATGAGTTCTGATAATAGTCATCCCAAAGCAGATTCTCGAGTTGTTCCTTCCAAGTTTTTGTTTGTACCATCTTCGTGAACACTTCATCCCAATAGGCCACCTGCTCTGGACTTAGCCCAGGAGCGCCAATGATGCCCCTCCAATGTGGAAATACAAGGTCGATGCCTTGTTCCTTTATTGTCGCCACATCGGGTAGAAGTTCCAGTCTATTGGGTGAGCTTACTCCGATGACGCGGAGTTTTTTGGCCTTATGCTGTTCGAGTACTTCTGCAAGGCCAATGACCATTGCTTTGACATGGCCTCCAAGTAGAGCTGGGACTTCTTCGCCGCCGGCGCCAGGGTATACGATGAACTTCACTTTAGCGGGGTCGACACCATAGACTCTTGCAAGTTGTAGGAAGACAAGATGGTCATCGTTTCCAAGTGAAGGGCCGACAGCTATGGGAACTGCGCTAGGATTGGCCTTGATTGCTTCCATTAGATCTTTTACTGTTTTCCAGGGTGAGTCGTCGCGCACTACTATAGCCTCCCACTCTGCTTGCATGCAGGCAATTGGCGTGAAGTCCTTATATGTGAGATCGCTTGTGCCCAGGAGATTGTTTAGAATAAGCAAGCTCGAGGTTGCGGCGAGGTATTCGCCCTGGCCTTTTTTGCCTTTTAGATAAGTCCAGCCCACAGAACCACCACCGCCCGGCTTGTTTGTGATAATGACTGGCTTATCGACGAGTTTTTCCTCGGTGAGCGCTTTTTGGATTACGCGACAGAGCATATCCCATCCACCACCTGGGTTGGCTGGAGCGATAAGCTCGATAGTCTTCGTTGGTTTCCAAGCTGGTGCAGCGCCAGCTGTCGTAACAAGTCCCAGAAGAACGACAGTCAGCACGAACAAAGAAAGTTTTTTCATTTCGGTCTCCTCCTTAAGAAAGTTGAAATTTATGATTTACCGCCGGTGTAAGCCCGGGTCGGCTAAATCTCTAAAAAAACTGGAAATCCTTCAGTACTTCTGAATTGCCTGATTTTTCGCGCCAAATCTGGAAGGATTCGTTAAGATGATCTGTCCATATCTGGCAAGCAAGGTCAGGATCATGCGCGAGGAAAGCCTTATAGAGTTCATTTCTGCGGTGGATACTTTTGTCTATGCGGTTGGAGAAGACCATGCGCAAGACGCGATAGCGGTCGAAAATCTCTCTCTCAGACCATACAGCTTCGGTAAGTCTAGATGACTTGCAAGCTTCGAAGGCTATTTCATTGAAGCGTTTGATACTAGGCAAAAGGTTTTCGAGAAGTTCATCGCCTGTCATGCTCTGCCTTATTTCATATATCTTATCTAGGACCTCTTTCATTTCGGCTAGCTCGGCTTCGGTGATACGGATGGCTGAATATCTTACGGCAAGAGTCTCTAACGCCTTGCGAATTGCATAGGAGTGTGCAAGCTCGTAAGCCGAAATACCAAGGATACGATTCCCTTTCTTGGGGACACGTTCGATATAGCCGTTGCTTTCGAGTTTCTGGAGCGCTTCTCTGGCTGGAGTTCTGCTGACACCGAACTCGTGGGCAATATCCGCATCGGTGAAGTAGCTATCAGGCTGCAATTCCCCCAATACGATTGCCTTTCTAAGGCGTTCATAGATGACTTCACGCATCGGTTGAATGTGAAGATCCGGGACTTCTTGTAAAAGACTCATAACGACTTATATCCTCACTAAAAATTAATTATATTCGGTATACCGTATACCGTATACATGTTGTATAATGGTATAATAGACGAGGTTCTGAAATTTGTAAAGCAAAATCTTTCAGAAATCGAAGGGAGGATTTTTCTGTGGGAAAGAATATCGTCCAAAAGCTTATCGACAGTCATCGCGTCGAAGGAGTGCAGAAATCAGAGTTCGAAGATAGCGAAGTGCTTATCAAGATAGATCAGACTCTTACTCAGGATACTACTGGTACAATGACTTATCTACAGTTCGAAGCGCTGGGTATAGACATGGTGCGAACGGAGCTCTCGGTGAGCTATGTGGATCATAATACGCTACAAGTAGGTTTCGAAAATGCAGATGATCACAATTTCCTGCAGGATATAGCATCGAGATATGGAATAGTTTTTTCTAGGCCTGGCAATGGAATCTGCCACCAGGTACATCTGGAGCGTTTTGGAGTTCCTGGCAAATCGCTATTGGGCTCTGACAGCCATACTCCTACCGCGGGAGCGCTTGGAATGCTTGCCATAGGAGCAGGTGGGTTAGATGTAGCACTTGCAATGGCTGGATTACCTTTCTCCATTCCCAAACCTAGAGTTCTCAAAGTGGAGTTAAGAGGCAAGCTATCTCCAATGGTGAGCGCAAAGGATATCGTGCTAGAAATATTGAGAAGACTTACGGTTAAAGGCGGCGTTGGCAAAATACTGGAATACGTTGGAGATGGAGTGTCGACACTGAGCATTCCGCAGCGCGGGACAATAGCTAACATGGGTGCGGAACTAGGCGCAACTACTTCGGTATTCCCGAGCGATGAGATGACTAAGCGCTTCTTGGAAGCCCAGGGAAGGGGGAAAGATTTCGTCCCACTATTAGCCGATCCTGATGCCACCTATGACGAAGAAATCCTTATCGACCTAAGTAGGCTCGAACCTATGATAGCGCTGCCGCATATGCCTGATAATGTGGTGCCAGTTCGTGAAGTTGCTGGCTTGCCTGTAGATCAGTGCTTTATCGGTAGCTGTACTAATTCATCCTATTATGATCTTGCAATGAGCGCATCGATTCTAAGAGGCCATCATGTTGCGCCCAAAACGAGTCTTATCGTGGCTCCTGGATCCCGCCAAGTGTTGTTGATGACAGCGAGGGATGGGATACTGACTAGCCTCGTAGAAGCTGGAGCTAGGATTCTAGAATGCGCATGTGGCCCCTGCGTTGGGATAGGACAGGCACCGGCAACGAATGCTGTATCCCTTCGCACGAGCAACCGCAATTTCGAAGGGCGATCCGGAACAAAATCAGCTAGGTTGTACCTTGCAAGCGCGGAGACGACGACTGCTTCAGCAATCGCTGGCGTTATTACAGATCCTCGCACTCTCGAGTCGCATCCAATTGTAGCCATGCCAGAGAGCTTTCTCAGTGATGATTCCATGTTTATTTTCCCATCGACCGAAGGGAAAACTTTAGAAATTAGGCGCGGACCCAACATAGCGCCCTTGCCACAATTCGAAGCGATCGGAAATGAGCTAAGAGCTGAAGTTTTGATGCATATGGGCGACAATATCACAACCGATCATATCTTGCCCGCAGGAAGCAAAATCATGTCTCTAAGATCTAATCTGCCTGCTATTTCGGAGTACTGCTTTTCAGTGCTGGATGCAGACTTTCCAGCAAGAGCAAGAGCCGCTGGAAAGGGAATCCTTGTGGCAGGGCAAAATTATGGACAGGGCTCTTCCCGTGAACATGCGGCACTTTCGCCTCGTTTCCTGGGAGTTAGGGCAGTAATTGCAGTCTCATATGCGCGTATCCACAGACAAAACCTTGTAAATGCCGGTATTCTTCCTTTAATATTCGATAATTCCGAAGATATCGAGAAGATCAGCCGAAGCGATATAATCTGCATCAAGAATATATATGAAGGATTGCGAATGGATCGCTTCGAGGTAAAGAACGAAAGCACAGGCGCGGTTTTCATAGCGCGCCATGGGCTTTCACAGCGACAGGTTGAAATTATACTCGCTGGCGGAGCGCTCAATGCTGCGCGCCGAAAGCTATCGATCCAGTAGCTTGGGAAATATAATCGGATAATATATGAGCGAGACGGTTTTTGGGCTTGAAGAGAGAATTCTCCATACGAAAGATGAGCTTGCACAGCGAGAAGCACTTTTGGCCTCTCGCGGACTTACGGTTCCAAAAGGAGAAGAGTGTGTCTTGGGTCTCTTCGATGGCGAGCGGCTGGTTGCAACAGGCGCTCTTGTCCGCAACGTACTGCAGGGTATAGCGGTCGATATGAGTCATGAGGGCGAAGGTGTCGCCGCTGTTATAGTCTCTTCTCTCATAAAGAGAGCTGTCGATCGAGGAATGACCCAAATTTTTCTATACACTGTAAGCGAAGATGTCTCTAGATTTGAAAACTTGGGATTTAGCAAGGTAGCAGCGGTTCCAAAGGGTGCAGCTTTGCTCGAGTGGGGTTCGGCCGGCATTGAATCCTACCTAGCCTCTTTGCGGGCCTTGGCTGAAGATAAGCCAGATCATGCTGGAGCGGTAGTAATAAATTGCAATCCATTTACGCTCGGCCATAGAGCGCTTATAGAATATGCATCTTCGAACGCACCTTGGCTCTATGTGCTTGTCGTAGAAGAAGATCGATCTCTCTTTCCTTTTAGGGTTCGATATAGACTAATACAGGAAGGTGTCTCAGACCTAGAAAATGTTACGGTAGTAAAGGGCGGACCCTATATTATCTCTTCGGTGACATTTCCAACTTATTTTATTCGTCCAGATGCTAATGAAGCTTCGCAGAGAGCAGTAAGAATGCATGCTTCGCTCGATGTCAGCATCTTCAGAATGCATATTGCACCCGCACTCAAAGTTGCTGATCGATTTGTCGGAACAGAGCCATACTGTCCCACCACCTCGGCATATAACCAAATAATGAAGATTATTCTTCAGGCTAGAGAGACCGAGGCTTTTGGGTTCGATGCAAAAATTCCACCAGTAATGGTACACGAGATTCCTCGCTTCGAAATAGGAGGAACTCCTGTCAGTGCCTCGAAGGTTCGGGATATGATTCGCGAAGGGAATTTATCAGAGGTGCAAAAACTTGTTCCCAAAACCACCTGGGATTGGCTAGAAAGCGATGAGGCGGTGCCAGTAATAGAGAGAATTCGTCAGAGCGATTCAAGGCACTGATAAGTCTTTTATCACATTTTTGGAGCTAATGTTTTGGAGGAGACAATGAGAGTGCTTAAATCAGTTACTGCGGGCTCGCTGGAATCTAGCGATGTGCTCGTAACAATAATGCCTTTGTCGGAAGACCGTATAGAGTACGACATAGAAAGCATCGTCATTAGACAATATGGGAAAAGAATCCGACAGGTCACTAAGGATATGGTAGAGAATGCCAAGATTACAGGAGCGCACATTCATGTTCAGGATAGAGGAGCGCTTGAATGCACTCTTCGTGCTCGCCTAGAGACTGCCATCGAAAGAAGTATTGCGTGTTGAGCTTGCAGACTGTGCTCGCGGCTCGCGAGCTTCGCTGGAAGAAAAAAAGGCTACTTGCGGAATCGCTGGCACAAGAATTTCCAGGGCATAGATTAGCCTATGCATTCTGTACTCTAAGAATGCCTGCTTCTCTAAGGGTTTCTAGCAATTACAAAGAGATTGTCGTGCAACTGCGGGATGTCTTCGCCAGAGCTCTAATGGATAGAGCTATCCCAATTATAGCTTCTGGTCAGGAACAGTACGACGATGGGCCGAGTGCTTGGCTTGCATCGGATTGCGATGAAAGAATCTTGAAGCAGATGGCTATCGCCATAGAGGAAGGGCATGCTCTAGGTGCGCTAGTGGATATCGATGTGACGGATGCGAAGGCCAGACTTCTTTCGCGCAGAGATATGGGGTATGCGCCTAGAAAATGCCTTGTCTGTGATGATGAGGCTGCACTATGTTCCGCTGGCCAGCGTCACTTGCTCTGTGAAATCGAAGCACAAATCGAGGAGATCATATCGGGCTCGATGGGTCGAGAAGCTTGGGATTCTTATGATGGCCATAAAGAGTGCGATTGAGATTTAGCATTGGGAGAAATCGGTGGATCAGGATGATTTGATTGCGCAGATAGGAGATATCGCCTTGACTGCGACACTCTATGAAGCCTCGGCAGCACCAAAGCCTGGGCTGGTTGATCCATTCTCCCGAGGCGCACACTCAGATATGGATTATTTCGCCTTCCTTGCTAGTGCGGCCGCCTTGGCACCATTTTTTACAGCCTTTGCCCGTATTGGCGCAGAATATGCGGGCGAGAGCTCAGGGCTTCTGCCAGAACTGCGAAAGCTTGGAATCGAAGCTGAAAAAGCCATGTTTGCCGCTACCAATGGAGTCAACACACACAAGGGGCTCATTTTTTCCATGGGTCTTGTATGCGCTGCTGCTGGTAGGCTTTTGATTTCAGAGAGGCAGGTTGAAAGAAACGATAAAAACGCCATGATATCAGGATGTGTCCATGAGGCTGCCAATATTGTTGCTGGAATCACGGTTCGCGAACTTGTGCCGCTTATGGAAGCGGGCAAGTCCCTAGTTTCCTATGCAATAAAAGCTACGAATGTTATGGTTCCTTCTCTCGATTTAAGCGCTGGCGAGAAATCGTTCATCAAATATGGAATCAGAGGAGTTCGCGGTGAAGTGGAAGATGGTTTTCCTTCTGTGATAAATCATGCTTTTCCAAGGCTCCATTCTGATCTATTGACTGGCATGTCGTGGAACGATGCTATGATCGATGCGCTTCTAGTCCTTTATCTAAAAGTCGATGATACAACAGTACTGAAGAGAGCAGGGTCGGATGGTCTTGCCTATGTCAGGTCGCAAGCAGCTGCGGCTCTCTCACTCGGAGGAATGAGGCTAAAGGAAGGTCGAGATTTTGTCCAGAGTCTAGATGCAGACTTCAGCCAGCGTGGTCTTAGCCCTGGAGGGTGCGCCGATCTTCTGGCAGTTGCGGTGTTTTTGGAAATGCTGTCCAATAAATGGACTACACAGCAGAAGGTTGATAGATCGGCGCTATGCTCCTCTTAGGCAAAAGACAGCAACAAAAAGCTTGATTGAAAACTCGGATTAAAAAGCTGGAATTACACCGCCTTTGTAAGTACTTAGGATAAAATCCTTCACTTTCTGAGATGTGAGAGCCTCCGCAAGTGCTTGAATGCGGGGGTCATTGGAATCGCCTTTTCTGACCACAAGGATATTGGCATAGGGTGATTCTCCACCTTCAAGGAGAAGCGAATCTTTTATTGGGTTGAAACCTGATTGGAGAGCGTAGTTTCCATTGATGACAGATCCCGCAACATCATCGAGTGTGCGCGGTAGCTGGGGAGCCTCAATCTCCTTAAATACAAATCTTTTTGGATTTTCCAAGATATCTCGAATAGTAGCCTGAAGCCCGGCGTTTGGCTTCAGCTTTATAAGCCCTTTAGATTGAAGGAAAATAAGTGCTCTCCCTTCATTTGTTGGATCGTTAGGAATTGCTATGATCGCACCAGTGGGAAAGTCCGATACCTTCTTGTATTTCTTGGAATAAAGGCCAAGTGGTTCCACATGGACGGCTACTACGCTTTCAAGCGAAAGTTTTCGCTCCGCGGCGAAGGTCTCTAGATAGGGCAGATGCTGAAAGAAGTTGGCATCGAGCTGTTTTTCGGCTAGTGCGATGTTGGGCGTGACATAGTCGCTGAACTCGATTATTTCCAGCTTTATTCCTTGAGCCGCTAAGTCGGGTATGATGAAGTTGAGTATTTCTGCGTGGGGTACGGAAGTGGCACCTACTTTAAGTGTAACCGAGGGAGAGGGGCCAGCAAATACAGACATGGCCGAAATAGAAAGAGCCAGAAAAAGTAATGTGATAATTCTGCGGTTCATAAGAAACCTCCAGGATAAAGAATTATTATGAGTCGCCATACGGCGTCTCTAAGAGAGACCGAAAGATTCGAGATACCGAGTTGTCGCCACCAAGATTTATGAGAGAGGCTCAGAGATTTGCCTGGAGGAAAAGAGAGACTGGATTTGTGGTATGGATTTACAGGATAGTTAGAAAGAAGGCATGGGTCGCGGAGAGCGGCTTCGCTGAGCCGCTTCGCATGAAACATATATGATTATTATAAGCTTTCATCGCGTTAGCCTTTCGGAGCAAAATGCATTATTTGTTCCTTTTTGTCAAGCGGGATATACGAGCAATGCGGCCCTGGTCTCGATATGAGTTACAGTTTCCTGCTTTATTCCGATTTATGGTATAAGAAACACGACACCTCATGGCCGTTTTCTGCATCCTTTAGCGATGGTCGTTTTTCTTTGCATATATCCATGCGCTTGGGGCAGCGATCGTAGAAATTGCAGCCTGGTCGCTGTTTGTCTGGCGAGGGCACATCTCCGGTTAGGATTATGCGCTTGCGTTTTGCCTCGATCTTTGGATCAGGAATTGGCGCTGCTGACAGGAGTGCCTCAGTATAAGGATGTAGAGGTTTTTTATAGAGATCCGCTGCGTCCGCTATCTCTACAATGAGTCCCAGATACATTACGGCTACTCTGTTGGAAATATATTTTATTACAGAAAGATCATGTGCAATAAAAAGATAGGTTAGCCCGAACTCCTCTTGCAGGTCTTTGAAAAGATTGAGGATCTGAGACTGAATCGAGACGTCGAGCGCAGATACAGGCTCATCGCACAGAATAAGTTCCGGATTGAGCGCTAATGCGCGCGCAATTCCAATACGCTGACGCTGGCCGCCTGAGAATTCATGCGGATAGCGATTTTTGAAAAAGCGGGATAGCCCCACTTTTTCCATAAGCTCTTCTACCCGGTTGTCGCGGTCTTGTGTACTCATATCTATGAGCCCTTGCTTTTGGAATATGCGAATGGGCTCTGCAATTATATCGCCAGCGGTCATACGTGGATTGAGCGAAGCATAGGGGTCTTGGAAAACCATCTGCATGTTCTTTCGCGCTTCCATCATTTCGTTGGGCGATAGCTTAGTAAGATCTTTGCCTTTCAGAATTACCTCACCGGCAGTGGGCTTATAGAGCTGATCTATGGCGCGAGCCGTAGTCGATTTTCCGCAGCCGGATTCGCCTACAAGGCCAAGAGTCTCGCCCTTTTTTACCTTAAAATCGATGCCATCTACAGCATAGATATAGTTCTTAATCTTAGAGAACATGCTTGTTTTGACAGGAAAATGCATCTTGAGGCCGCGCACATCTAGAAGTACTTCGTCGTTTTCAGGCATTCTGAATCTCCTTGTTGTAGAGCCAGCAAGCTACGCTCTGATTGTTCTCGAAGGATACGATAGATGGATATTTCTCTCTGCAGATATCCATAGCTTGTTCGCAGCGCGGATAGAATGGGCAGCAGTCCGGTAAATCTATGACATTGGGAGGCTGGCCAGGTATGGAATATAGGCGCATTTTGGTCTCTTGATCGAGGCGCGGTACCGAACGGATTAGCCCCATTGTGTAAGGATGCTTCGGTGCTTCGAAGATATCTTCGGTGGGGCCGCGCTCGACAATTCGCCCCGCATACATAACACAGATTGTGTCGCACATTCCCGCAACGACACCTAGCGAATGCGTAATGAGAATCACCGCGGTTCCAAGCTTGCGGGTTAGTTCTTTGATAAGCTCGAGGATTTGAGCCTGGATCGTAACATCGAGTGCGCTGGTCGGCTCATCAGCAATCAGTATCTCGGGATTACAGGATAGTGCCATGGCAATCATTACGCGTTGGCGCATTCCGCCTGAAAACTGATGCGGATATTGGTCGATACGCTTTTCTGGAGCAGGAATACCTGCAAGTTTAAGCATCTCGATGGCTTTATCCTTTGCCGCCTTTTTATCTAGCCCCTGGTGCAACTGTATCGTCTCAATCATCTGTGTGGAAATTCGCAAGAAGGGGTTTAGCGATGTCATGGGGTCCTGAAAGATCATCGAAATCTTATTGCCTCTTATATGGCGAATTTCGCTGGGCGGCAATTTGAGCAGATCTGTGCCATGAAAAAGGACCTCGCCTCCGACTATTTTTCCGGGAGGTGTGGGAATCAGATTGATGACCGAGAGATTGGTCACACTTTTCCCCGATCCAGATTCACCTACAATTCCGAGGGTTTCGCTGCGGTGAAGCTCGAAGCTTACTCCATCGACTGCCTTCACCAGTCCCTCATCTACGGTAAAGTATGTTTTCAAGTCTTTTACTTGAAGGATGACTTCATCAGACATTTAGGCTCCTTATCAAGTGCGGTTCTTACTCTGCGGATCGAGAGCATCCCGAAGGCCATCGCCCAGGAAGTTCATGCAGAAGAGGAAGATCGTCATTGCGATACCTGGGCCAAGCAGTTGCCAGGCATAGGATTCCATTGCACGAACTCCTTCCGAGACAAGAGTACCCCAGGATGCATCCGGTGCCGACACACCGAGTCCTAAAAAGCTTAGGAAGGACTCATTCATGATGAAGCTTGGCATCATAAGAGTGGAGAATACGATGATGACTCCGAGAGTGTTGGGCAAAAGATGCCGGAAGATTATGCGTTGAGTACTTGCGCCCATAGACCGCGCTGCTTCGACAAATTCCGAATTCTTTAAGCTTATGATTTGGCCTCGCACCACTCGGGCAATGGTGAGCCAGGAGACTAATGCTATTGCTACAAAGAGCACAACAAAGCTTCCACGTGCCTTCTCGCCAATCATAGCCATTATGATTATGACGATGAGCATATAGGGTAGCCCATACATGATATCGACAAAACGCATAAGAAAATTATCTAGCCAGCCGCCAACATAGCCAGAAATAGCTCCGACTAGAATACCTACCAAGGCAGCCGTCAATGTGCCTACGATTCCTATAGCAATCGATATGCGGCCACCATAGATTATACGTGCAAACATATCGCGGCCTAGATTATCTGTTCCAAGAATGTATACGATTTTATAGTCGGGATTTGTATCGAGTTCGGCTTTGACTCCTTCTAGGGTTTCTTTTTGACTTATGAGCTCGCGGACTACCGGATCGGTTGTATTGCCAGAGAATCCTTCGCCCTCATAGGTAAAAGAGAATCCCCCTTCCTCGCTGCCTTCATAGCTATCACTAGCTTCGTAGCTCTCTTCCGGAGTACTTATGGCTCCAAAGTCGAAGAAAGAACTGAAGGCAGACTGCTGCTGTTGCTGTTCCTCGACCCTTTTCTCGAGATCCGCGATGCGGTTTTCGATTTTCTTGACAACCAACTCTCCGGCTGGCTTGAAAGATGGAGGTAAGCTCGCATTCGTAATGACTTGTTTGCGGTAATCGATGAGAATTCCCGCGCTCGTAAGAAGAGGCGCAAAAAGGCTGATAACCACATATATACTTACTATTACGAGACTTATCAAAGCCATCTTGTTCTTGCGAAGTCGCTTCCATGCATCAGCCCATAGAGAGACAGGCTTCATTACCTGGTTGAACTCGTTGACTGCATTTTCAAGTTGCTTTTTTGCCATCTCTCACCCCTTACTTGTAGGAAATCCTTGGATCGAGGAAGCCATAGAGAATGTCGACCACAAGATTCGCAATGATGAGAATAATGGAATAGACAACCACTTCAGCCATTATAAGTGTATAATCCCTATTCAAAGCCGATTGGACAAAAGGGCGCCCGATTCCAGGTACAAGGAAGACCGATTCTACGACTATCGAGCCTACTACAATGCCCGAAAAGGCTGGGCCAAGATAGGTGACTACGGGGAGCAAAGCTCCCTTGAGAACATGCTTCCACACAACCACCGATTCTTTAAGCCCCTTTGCCCTTGCCGTGCGGATGTAATCCGAGCGCAGCACTTCGAGGATGCTTGCTCGCGAAAGCCTGCCAATATAGGCAAAATAAGGAAATGATAGAGTTATCGCTGGTAAGATTACCGCCTTTATGCCATGAGTCGAAATCCACTGACCTATGGGTAAGATCTTGAGCTTCATGCCGAAGACGAGCTGCAAGACAGGCCCCATTACAAATAGCGGCACGGAAATACCTATGACAGCGATCGAAGTGACAACGTAATCCTGCCATCTATTCTGCTTTAGCGCCGAAATGATGCCGACCGCAATTCCACCGACTGTCGCAAGCACCAAAGAGATAACGCCTAACGACATCGAGATGGGGAGTCCTTCGTCGATGATCTCATTGACGGTTAGATCTCTATATCGATAGGAAGGGCCGAAATCCCAGCGAATTATGTCGCCCATATACCGCAAATACTGCTTGATGAGAGGTTCGTCCATATGATAGCGCTTCATGAGGTTTTGAAGGATTGCCTCTGGCACTTCGCGTTCGCGAGCAAAAGGGCCTCCAGGCGCAAGCCTGATCAGAAAAAAACTCAGTGTGATCACGATAAAGAGCGTAGGGATTATGCTCAATATTCTCCGAATGAAATATCGTGGCATTCGGAATTACTCCTTTCCGGGGCGCAAATTTATTATTCAAAAGAATATATTTGCGTAATTGGAATTTCGAAGCATGAGAAGATGTTTCTCAGCAAAAATATTATACTCCACTCCTAGAAATTTATCTACCCAGAATTTCTTAATGTTGAGCACTGCAAGAGATAGTTTCAAGATATAAAAAGGGGCTGCCCATATTGGACAGCCCTGATTTCTTACATTAACTTATTTTTATTTTTTAGGTCGGATGAATTTCCAAGGATGAATATTGAGTGGGTTCGGATACCAGCCGTCCCACTTATCCAGATCTATGAGGTTCTGTGTTACATAGAAGTATAGCGGAAGAACCGCCATATCCTGATCGATAAGGATCTTCTCTGCATCCATCAGATACTGGAAACGCTCGGTGCCGCTCGTAACACGAGCTTTGTCGAGTAGTTCATCGTACTTCGGGTTGGAATAGAGTCCATCATTCTGGGTACCGCCAGTGATGAACATCTCTAGGAAGGTCGATGGATCGAGATAGTCGCCAATCCAACCAGCGCGAGCGATATCGAAGTTATGCGACTGGGATCGGGTGTCGAGATAGGTGCCCCACTCCTGGTTCATAAGGCCGACATTGATTCCTAGATTCACTTTCCACTGGGCTTGGATGAATTCCGCAATGCTCTTGTGAGCCGAAGAAGTGTTATAGAGGATTGTGAATGTTGGGAAGCCTTTACCATCTGGATAACCTGCTTCCGCAAGAAGCTTGCGTGCTGCAGCAGGATCGAAGTCATAGCCCTTTGCTGGAGTATAACCGGTGCTAGGGGGTACTAGGCTGTTTGCGGGTATCTGGCCGCCGCGGGTAACCTTATTGACAAGGTCGTCCTTATTGATAGACATAGCGAGCGCCTTGCGGACCCGAGGATCATCGAGCGGTTTTCGAGTCGTGTTGTAAATAAAATAATAGGTTCCATATTGCGGAGCGACGTGGAAGTCCTTGCGCAGTTTGACCTCATCCATTAGCTCAAGGGGTACGGCTTCTGTCCAGTCAGCGGCTCCACTCTTGTAGAGGTTATAGCCAACATTGATATCGTCATTAGCAATGAAGGTAACCTTCTTGAGAGCGACGTTTTTTGCATCCCAGTACTTGTTGTTCTTTACAACGACGACCTTTTCCTGGGGTTTCCATTCCGAGAGTACATAGGGTCCGTTCGATACCATCTTGCCTGGCTTTACCCAATCCTTACCATATTTTTCGATGGCATGCATTGGAACAATGGCGAATGCATAGTGAGCGACCATATCTGCAAAGAATGGAATTGGGCCAACCAATTTGACTTCGAAGGTGTATTTATCCACAGCACGAATTTTTAGGCTCTCTGGACCAGCTTTGCCTTCGAGATAATCCATGCCGCCCTCGATATACATAGCGGGCAGATCGGCATACTGGAAGGCATTCTTCGGATCCATCTTGCGCACCCAGGACTGGACAACCGTATCTGCGGTTATTTCCACACCATCCGACCATGTAACACCTTTGCGGATCTTGAAGGTGCAGGTCTTGTAATCCTTACTGAACGACCAGCTCTCTGCAACTGCGGGGAGAGCTCGGTTGGTTCGCGGATCATTGATTGTTAGACCCTCGAAAAGCGCCACATAGATACGGTGCTCAGGCACACCTTCGACCGCATGCGGATCTAGCGAAGTAGGCTCAGTACCATTTACGATGGTAAAGTCCTGAGCGCTAAGGCCTACAACCGCAACTAGGGCGATCAACGCGAAAAGGATCTTTTTCATATTACCTCCTCTTTAAGGGACATTCTCAAATACTATATACTCCTTTTATGAGCAATGCAAGAATTTTTTACGATTTTAGCCATAAAGCTCTACAATTGGCGCGGATTTATGACATGATTGGGACTTATCGTTCTAATATAAGCTTCCATTATCGATGTGCTCTCCGTTGAAAATCTATACGGAAGCCTGCTTATGTTCATTTTAATGGGATAGGCAATTCCAGAAGACTAATGTTATAGGAGATATGCTATGTACGAATTCTATGCACCGACCAAGATATTGTTTGGAGATGGCTGCCTTGCCGAAGCCGCTCCGCAACTCAAAGAAATGAGAGCGACCAAGGTACTGATTGTGACCGGCAGATCGAAAACTGCTTCTTCGCAAGGTTTTAAGGACCTATGCATCGGTCTAGAGGCAACTGGCATACCCTATGTTCATTTTGGGGAAGTCGGCGCAGATCCTGATACCGCACTTGTGGATAAAGGGACGGAGGTTTATAAAGCGCAGCGCTGTGACGCCATTATCGGCTTCGGCGGCGGCAGCCCCATCGATTGTGCAAAGGGCATCGCCGCGAGCGTTGCTGAAGATCGTTCCATCCGCGATTTTGTAGGAACGGGATTGGCATTTACAAAGCCTGTACCGCCGCTTATTGCAATTCCTACGACTGCTGGAACGGGGACAGAGGTTACAAATGCGGCGGTGTTCACTGTAGTAGACAAGTGCGGTCGCCGGAGCAAAAAAGGCACCTCGAGCCAGTATTATTTCCCCAAGCTTGCTATCGTGGATCCTGTTTTGCATATAAGTATGCCTCCTTCGCTTACTGCCGCAACAGGCATGGATGCTCTTACTCATGCGATTGAAGCCTATGTAAGCCGTTTTAGTACGCCTATCAGCGATATGTACTGCCTCGAATCCATTCGTTTTATTGGTCGTAGCCTAAGGACAGCCTGCCTCATGTCGCAAGGAGTGGACGGCATGCAATCGAGGCGAGACATGGCGCTCGCAGCGACCCTTGCAGGAGTAGCTCTATCTCAAGCAGGATTGGGAATGGTCCACGGCTTTGCCCATCCCGTAGGGGCTTTGGCTGGGCTTCCGCACGGGCTTGCCAATGCGATAATCCTTCCTTTTGTGATGCAATCCTTGATTCCAGACGCAGCGGAGCGCCTTTCAAACATTGGGAAAGCGCTAACGGCTAAGGACAACATCAGCCCCGAAGAATCAGTGCGCGCAATCTCTCAGCTAGGACACGATATCGGTATCCCTGAGAACCTTGAAGCTGCCGGCGTGTCTCCCATCTATTTCGACGACATTCTTAGTGACGCCCTTTCTTACCGAAGGCGTAAGGCTAGCCCGCGGGCCTTTACCGATGCAGAGCTCAGAGAATTGCTAGAGATTATATACCGTGGTGCTCCTCAGCAATGAAGAAAGCCTCTAATCCTGCTCGAACTCCAGGTGAGAGCCGCCCACACCTTTTTGGACGACGATTCTAGATGGTATACGGCTATAAAGCTCGTCCACATGGGAGATGATAGCAATGCTCTTGTCACCTCTAAGGTCTTCCAAGACCGAGATGGCCTGCGAGAGTGATTCCTCATCTAAACTCCCAAAGCCCTCATCGATAAAGAGCGATTCAATGCGATTTGCTCTTGCTCGTTCCTGGATTGAGTCGGCTAATCCCAGAGCAAGGCTTATGGAAAGCATGAATTTTTCTCCTCCGGAAAGCGTGCCTACAGGGCGACGGCCCCCATTCCAGGAATCGAGCACATAGAGTTCCAAGCCTATTTTTTGGTTGCCGCTACCACCCAAAATATCGGCTTCCACCAGGAAGCGGCCATTGCTCATCCGGTATAGTCGCTCGGAAGCTCGCATGGCTATTTCGCGGAATTGAAGGCCTAAGACATAGTTCTTGAATGGCATTTTTCTCTGTGGGTTTAGGCTCCCCCCAAGCAGTTTTGAAAGCTTTTGGTGTTTTCCGAACTCCTCAGTAGCGCTTTTGTATTCGCGAGTCAATTCATCTCGCCTGGAAAGAAGGCGACGAAGCTGATCGAGTTCTGTTATAAAATGGGCCCGCCCGTCGCGCAAATCCGATATAGCAATTTCAATGTTCTTCTTTCTCTCGAATAGTTCATCGCACTCCTCTCTAATGGCTTTTTCTTGTTGTTCGAGTCGAAGAGGCTCGAGGATTTCCGGATGCTCCAGTTTATCGACATGTTCTTTCCCGTGTTCGAGGGATCGATCGAGTGCTTCATAGGATGCACGAGCTTCAGTGTAGGATTGTCGGAATGCCGAAATCTCCTTTGCCTCTTCTTTGATGCGATCGCTTGTCCAGACAGAACAAAGGATTTCTTCGATAAGTTTTTTTAATGCAGGCTCATTTATTATATGAGCGAAAAAGATGCTCTCCAAAGTTCCTGAAAGCTCGATAATCTGCTCAGAGCTCAGCTTAAATCTTCTAGTCTTTGGTAAGACATTGTCTAGCTGGGCAAAGAGCTCCTGTAGCGATCTTGAGGACAATCTTGAGGGAGATTCAAGCGAGCCCGAAAAATTATTAGGTGAACCCAAAGAGCCTTGCAATGGCCAGCTTGTCTGTTGCTCATATAATGGTGCCTCTTTCTCCGAAGAAATTGCCGAAGATTCGAGAAGCTGTAAGAGCCTTCTCGCTTCTATTTTCTCGGCTTCATGGAGAAATCCCTCGAGCATTATAGCAAAAGCCGATCCTTTTTGAGTAATTGTCTCCAACTGCATGTCGATTTTGATGCTTGTAGAGCTCCAGGCTATTTCCCATTTTTGAGCTCGCTCTTCGATCTGATCGATCTCGTTATGGAGAGCGGCAAGATTTTCTTCTGCCTCTTTGAGGCGAATCCTAGGATCCTCTTTCCCGACCTGTGCTCCAAGAGAAGCAATATGAGCATCTAATTCGGCACGCTTAATCTCGAGTGCGGTCTTTTCCTCTTGAATTCGAATAAAATCGCGCTCTACCTGATCAAGAGTCTTTCGCATTTTTTGCAATGTTTCGCGCTCATGTTGATAGTCTTTCAGTCGTTCTTCGAGTTGGCGGCGCTGAGATTGTAAACGCGCGCTTATGGATGCAGCCGCTAAAGAAATCCGATCAAAAGGTATAGTGGCTTCATCTCCCAGGACTTCGCAGGGAATAGAGCTCAATTCTTCTGAGATTCTATCTACTGTATTCTTAAGATCTCGCGTGAATTCCTCGATGCGGTTTTCCAGATTCTCCTTATTCTGAATTAAGGCAGCGCGCGATGATTTGATCGCTTCCACTACTTTTTGTGCGGCTTTGATGGTTTTGTCATCTAGAGCTTTCTGCTCAAGTTTAGCGGGATTGGGATGATCTCGAGCTCCGCAGACAGGGCATGGTTCACCAGGAACGAGCGAGGCGGCAAGGATACTAGCCTGAGCATGACGAATTTCCTCAGCAATACGATCTCGATTCTGTTCGGCAATAGCGAGCTCTTGGTCGATGGATAGGATAGAATCTTCCGCTTGCTGAATTTTACGTAAGGTTTCGGAGCGCTGTGCTTCTATCTTTTCTTTTTGTTCTATCCAAGTCTCTATTCGCTTGAATGCTTCGTCTGCGATGACAATCTTTTGAAATGACTCTTGTGCTATGGGCTCGCTTTGAAGAGCATTTTCGATCTCTGTTATGCCAGATTTGAGCCGAGCGCTCTCTTTTTGTTGAGATTCCCAATTCTCCGAAGCAGCATCGAGTCTTTGCAGAACCTCTCTACATTCGCTTTCGCATTGTTCCTTTTGGTTCCATGCATTAACAGCATTTTGATACAATGCGGCTCTGCGCTGCAGATTATCATAATCCTTTCGAAGAAAGGGCAATCTTTTCTGTTTTTCCTTTATCTCGATTCGCTCTTCTTCGAGCATTGAAAGCTCTGTCCCTGTCTGTAAGGCTTCTAAAAGAATCTCGATTAGTTCCCCGTAATCAGCCGATACTCTTCTCGCCAAGCTCGCCAGTTCTCCAAGTGATTTGGCTGCTTCGAGCTTTCTTTCGCGTTCATCGAAGATGGGCTTTATTTCTTCATTTTCATGGAAGCTTTTCCAGGCTGCAAGCATAGATTGAAGGAATGAAAGGCGCTCATTTTTTTGAGCGATTTGAGTTTCTAGATTCGAAGAATTCCTCGTCAATTCTTCTATTTTTTCCTCGAATTCGGATATTGCTTTTCCTGATTCTTTTATACGAGATTCGGGCTCGGCGCCGAGCTCATTCGAGATATGCTCGATTTCCTCTTGCTTTGCTTTTAGGTAAGCCTCGAGCTCTACGACTTTTTTTCTCGCTGCCTCGGTGACTGCATCATAGATGCTTACATCGAAGAGCTTTTCGAGAATCTCGACTCGCTCCGTGGTTTTCATTTCAAGAAATTTCTGGAACTCTCCCTGGGGCAGAAGCACGATCTTTGAAAACTCATCAGCACTTAGGCGCAGAAGATCTAGCAAAATCTGGTTAGCCGTCGTAGAACGATCAGCTTGTATTTCATAACTTCCCTTTTCATTCATCTGATAGAGCTCAACCTCGCTTGCGGCCTCAGATTCCTGTCCCTTTTTATTGCGCTTCTTGTAAGGCAGGCTTCGATATACTTTCCATTGCCCAGATGAAGCCAGGAACTCGAACTCGACCCAGGGCTTGCTTCCAGCTGGAGAAAAGCGCGAACCAAGCTCACGCTCGAGATTGCTCCGTCCCCCGATTGCCTTCCCATAGAGTGCATAAGCAATAGCATCGAAAATGGTGGTTTTCCCCGAACCAGTCTTGCCATAAATAAGAAAAAAGTCGTCGAGCTTACTAAAATCGATGTCCTGACGTTTGTGGTATGGACCAAAGTGTTCGAAAGAAAGAGAAAGCGGCTTCATGAAAGCTCCTCTTCAGCATTTCTAAGGAGAGTGTCGAAAACCTTCAGCAATTCTTCAGAAGGTGGCTCATCGAGAATGCCTTGCGTAAAGCTTATAAAGTCATTGAGAACTGCGGTGTGAAGTGATGTGCCGGCAAGGTTTCCTGCCGCATCAGGATTTGATGTCTCTTCATTTGGATGTATAAGAGTAGCCAAATCTCTGACTTTTTCAACCTCCGTCCCCATTCTTTTTTCAAAGACCTCTTGACGCACAGACATCAGATTGGGAAAGCGAAGAGCAAGACGATTGAAAGCATCATATACGGGCTCTTCGTCGGTAAGGAGAACCTCGACATAGTCATCCTCTATAAAAGTAGATTGGGCCGTAAGTTCCGCAAAACTGCCTCTAACGCGCTTAAAGACATGTAATGGCTCTAGTTCTATTCGCTCTATTCTTGCCTGCTTACCATCCTCGAGCTCGACATATAAAAATCCTTTTTCGATACCTTCATCCCCAAAAGACATTGGCATAGGCGCGCCAGAATACCAAACCTTCGGGGACAGAGCTTGCATCCTATGCAAGTGCCCAAGCGCCACATAATCGAAGCCCTCGAAAAGTGAGACTGGTACGGCTTCTGTTCCGCCAATAAAGGCTATATCCGATTCCGAAAGAACAGCTCCCCTAACATAGCAGTGCGCTACAAGAATATTTAGGTCATATTCCGAGGGACGGAGGTTTGCTATAATGCTCTCCATACGATCCGCCATTGAGCTTATGATCTCGTTGCAGCCTGCTTCTACTTTCCCTTCTTCAGCCAACCTTCTCTTGAATTCGTGGTAAGTTCCATGAGTCACAAAGGGAAGCGCCCAAACCGCTGCTTTCTTTCCACCCTTTTCCAGCACGAGAGTAGGGCTTGAAAGGATTTCGCTAACCAAGTATATGCCTACGGCTTCGAACAATTCTGCCGCAAAAGCGATTCGTTTTGGGGAATCATGATTTCCCGGTATGACGAGAATGCGGCTATTTTGCGGTAGAACGCGCTTGAGCTTAGCCATAAACCAGCCGAACATAGTCTGAGCGCTCTCTGAAGGAATACTTCGATCGAATACATCTCCTGCAATGACTACAAGATCGAGCTTGAGCATCCTGATCTTTTCGACAATCTGCTCGAGCGCAGCGCTCTGATCCTGAGCCAGATCTTGAGATCTAAGGCTCTTTCCGAGATGGAGATCAGAAATATGAGCAATTTTGAATATTTTGTCAGAACATGACATCTGGAATCTTTCCTTTCTAAGCTCAGTTTAGTATGTTTTTATTGTGGGCTCAATTCGGAGCAGAGAATAAAAGCGGGATTCATTGGCTGTCTTCTCTCTGCTGGCGTCAAGAGCTTTTCAGCGTTTCAATTAGAGCTAGTATGATGTTATGTTTTTCTGCTGATTATTGTTCTAGACACCTCCGCAAGAGAAGCTTCCGCAAAGGAGTTATTCCATGATTTATCGACATTTAGGTTCAGCAGGTATCAAGGTTTCAGTGCTTTCGCTAGGTTCATGGGTGACCTATGGCTCGCAGATCGATATCGATACAGCAGCACAGATGATCAAATACGCTTATGACCATGGCGTCAACTATTTCGACAACGCAGAATCCTATGCAGAAGGGCAATCCGAAGTCATCATGGGCCAAGCTCTTCGTAGACTCGGACTGAGGCGAGGCTCCTATCTTATATCGACCAAGCTTTTTTGGGGAATCCACGATGGCCCTAACGAAAAGAATACTCTCAACCGCAAGTACCTTCTAGAGGCAATCGAAGCTAGCCTCGAGCGTCTGGGGATGAAATATGTCGATCTTTTGTTCTGTCATCGTCCAGATCCTGAAACACCGATCGAAGAGACGGTATGGGCTATGCACGACATTGTATCTTCAGGCAAAGCTCTATATTGGGGAACGAGCGAGTGGTCTGCCGAGCAGATTCGCGAAGCATGGGAAATCGCAGATAAGCGCAATCTCCGAAAACCCCAGATGGAGCAGCCTCAATACAACATGCTGGTGCGCACCAAGGTCGAAAAAGAATTTGCACGTCTTTACCAGGGCATAGGCCTCGGGCTCACTACTTTCAGCCCCCTTGCTTCTGGCCTTCTGTCTGGTAAGTACAAGGATGGTATCCCCAAGGATTCGCGTTTTGGGCTGCCGGGCTATGAGTGGCTTCAGGAGCGTTGGTATCAGCCCGAGATTATAGCCAGCATCGAACGACTTCGTCCTATCGCCGCTTCCCTCGGCGCTACTATGAGCCAACTTGCTCTCGCCTGGGCCGCACACAATCCCAATGTTAGCACCGTGATAACAGGCGCAAGCCGTCTTTCCCAACTTCAGGAAAATCTCGGCGCTATAGATATTCTGCCCAAACTAAGCGCTGAAATCCTAGAGAAGATAGACGAGGCCCTAGCACCTATTCTCAAGATGAGGAATTAGCAAAGAAAGTTCAAAAGTTCAGCGAAAAACAGAGGTTTAGCGCGCAATGTTGTCTGGTGCCACGAGTTATCTGGCTTTACGAGCCATCAGTCTTATTGCACAGGCAACAGATAAGCACCAAGTCCTTTGCTGAGCAAATCCTCATAGCTGGGAATATTATCGAATTCCAAAGGAGTTTCTGGATGCTCCCAATTCCATGAGTTGATGATCTCAGCGATCGCGGTAACATGTCTGCCTACTCGCTCTTCGAGAGGATGGCCATTCTCATCATATGGGACATAGAGGCGCCCTAGTTTTGCCGCGCGCACATACCATTTGTCTTTGCCGGTTAGCACAAGAGCTTCGTCTGTACGCCCACGCAATCGTCCTTGTGAAGCATTTGCGGTCTCCATCAAGAGAGGCAGGGTATCCGTGAAGTCTCCTAGTTCGCGGTGTGTAAGCCCGCGGAGATTGACTGGCGAGGGCTCGAGACTGATCTTTATATCCTGCATTTCGAGCCCAAGCACAGTATCGGATGCTAGTTGCATGGCTTTTGGGTGTGCGACGATTGCGTTGATAACCGGATATTCTGGAGACGCTTCGTGCAGGTCCACTGTTATGGTTACATTCTGCTCTTTTATAAGTTGAACTATTCCATAACAGACTTTTTCGGTGAGAGTACCATCGGCTCGGCCTGGATAACCACGGTTCAGGTTGCGAGTTTCGCTCCCAGAGAGTGTCTGGCCAGATGAAGCATGTATATAGACATTCGGGTCTGGCCATTGGTATATGGGGTTTGTTGCTCTCGATCCATAACTGAAGACTCGCGGGCCACTTGCCGTTTCGATGGTAAAGCGCTGTGGAGCGGCCTCCTGTGGATCATTTGCCGTAAAGCCCGAGGCATTTGCTCGCGGGATAACGTAGAGTGTGCCTGTTCTAGGCAAGAAGTTTTCGACAAGCAATATGGCAGCGAGATGGCCAGCTGGCTCGTTGGGATGAGTGCCGCCCATTACCAGCATAGAGACTCCATTATCGCTTCCTTTCATAATATAGACTTCAGTATCGCCGGCGCTGCCTTTCAAAGCTGGGAACCAATCTGAAAGCATCTTTATTTCCGTGACACCGGGTCCGGTCACGATTTTATCTGGCTTTCGCATCGCCAAAAAAGAGGAACCTGCGATCGCTGATGCCACAAAAGCTCCAGCAAGGCATATAATAGCCGTAATTGTATGTTTTTGCATGAATATTCCTCACTCACTTTATCATCAGAAGCCTTAAGAGAAGTGGCACAATCACCATCGCTGCCGTAATCTGCATAGAGAGCTTCTTCGTATCGAAGAGCTCCCATATCGTTAGAGCTAGCACAATAGCCAGAATCCCAAGATAGACATAGAACATGGACACCTTCCTTCGACTCTTTCTAATAAAGAACACTGATCTGCTTGGAGAACAAGATGAAAAGTATCGCCCAAGCTATGATTATCAGCGCAGGGACAACTAGCTTTTTCAAAATTGTCCCATACTTCTCGAGGCCTACAACCTTGGCTGCAAAAATGGCTGCGAGCGCTGTTGGAGGCATAAAGTCTCCAATAGCAGCTATAAGCGAAAGCGCAGCAGCCGTAGTGATCTGGTGCTGGCCAAGCAATGCCAACATAAAAGGCACTCCGAGCACACTAGCGGAACCGAATGCGCTAATCGCGCCGAATAGCGGAATAGAGATAGCGATCATCAGATATAGAAGTGCGGGAGGGACAGACAATGCATTTACAACGATAAATCCGCGCACACCCGTGGCTGTCATTACTTGAATGAGCATGCCGACGCCTACAAGAATCCCCAGGACCGGAAGCACATCTTCGATCGCCTTCTTTGCTGATTTCAAGATGTTGAAGCGCGTGCCTGTAATCCAGGTGAGCGCTGTTCCCAAGATGAAAATAAGTGGCATACCGAGACCGAATATGCGTGGCACCGCTTTATCTAGAATCATCAATACAAAGATAAAAATGAGGGGAGAAAATAGCCTAAGACCTCCAAATTTATTCAGCTCGCTGAAATCGAGGGATGCAATGACATTTGAACGGTCGACCTTATGCACATTTCTCCAGCCAAACCAAAGCGCAAATACTATGGCGAGCGGGAATGTCAGGAGAATAAGGGGCATTTCGAAGCCGACATAAGGCATGTCGACACCTCCGCCGATGATCATGACTGGAATGTTCACCGGCGGGGCTATCATCCCCAAAATAGCTGCAATCGAAATGAGCGCTCCCGCATCTACCGTAGACATGCCCATTGCGATGAACATCGGAGCAACCACAGCACCGGCTGTCAGCACAGATGCAGTAGAACTACCCGTGATCATCCCTGGTACCATAATCACGAAGGTCAGGAGAATCATGAGAAGTGCGGGCCATTTATTGAACTTCTTGATCACTGCCGCTGTCAAAGCATGCAGGGCTCCTGAATCGCGAAAGCCAGTCATGAACATCATGGCCGTAGCAATCGTGAGGATTGTATCGAGATAGCCAAATGTTCCTTCTACCAGATGCCGAACTGGATCCTGTACGCCACCAACAATGGCGCCAAGTGCCGAAGCAACGAGCATTGCAACCGATACCGGCCATTTGAAAGCAAAACATCCAGCGGCAAATGCACCAACCATCAGAATGAAAAGCCATAATTCCTGTGTCACATAGACCTCGCTATTTTAGAAAAGCCGCAGCCAGAGGCTCGCCAATCTGAGAGATTTTTTGCACTATATCGAGAGGAATCTTATTTCCGCACAGCTTGGTAAAAAGGCCATCCTTATTGCCTTCCTCGACTACTATGAAATAATCACAGGAAGGGACAGCCTCATTAATAAAGCGATCTGAAAGCTCGCCACGCCGTGCTTCGCCACCAATATGCAGGCCAATTATTTTCATGCCGCGTTTTTTAGCTTCGGTAAGCAGGGCTTTTGTTCGTTCGAGTTCTGCATCTGCGGAGATGCCTGCTGCGCCCAGCCCCTTGGATGAGCCTCCAATCACTATGACTAGCGTCTTGGCATTCGTGCCTGCAAGCGCCTGAGCTTTTACTAATGGATCCATGGTAAAATTCAATTTTGCCCTTGTCATGAGCGTTTTTACCATTTCGACATCGGCGCTCTGACCTATAGAAGTTAGTAGCGCTGGCTGTGGCGCAAAAGCTGCCTTGAGATTATATGCAGCGAGCGGCAGTATCGCTCCAGTTCCAAAAAGCAGCATAAACGCTAAGAGAATTGGAATAGTCCTTCTAGCATTTTTCATATAAATTCCCTTTCTTCTTTAAGATACAGTCTTTCAAAATAAAGAACAGCCTTCTCATAGAGAATTGAGCCAAACAAGCTCCAGAATAAGATAAACTAGAATAAGGCCTCAAATAAAGCCGGCCTGCTATCTCAGCGGCCGGCTCTATTGTCTAAGACAGTCTAATACGATGCAGATTTACTGCTTTGATTCGATTAGAAGGCCGCAGCTTGTCCATCGCGACGAGGATCTGCGCCGCCATACAGCAATCCCTTGTCATAATCATACAAAACTGCATGCACTCCACCAAAGTAGGAATCCCAGTCGCCGCGAATAGTCACATCATGACCCAGCTTTTTAATTCCATCGAGCGCGCTGACTGGATAACGCCCCTCGAGATTCAAGCTTCCAGAAGCCGCTTGAAAGAGCCTCGGTGCAAGAATCGCTTCCTGGATCGGGAATCCAAAATCGATGACATTCGAGATGACCTGAGCAACGGTGGGGAATATTCTCGTCGCGCCTGGAGATCCAATCGCCATAAAAGAGCGGCCTTCCGGATCGAGAACGAGAGTCGGGCTCATGCTGGATAGCGGACGCTTGCCAGGTTCGACAGAATTGACAGAGCCAGGAGTCGGCACAAAGTCATCCATCTCGTCGTTCATAATAAATCCCCAGCCTGGGATAACGACGCCTGAGCCAAAGAAGTAGTTGATAGTCTTAGTAACGGCCACCATATTCCCTTCTTTATCCATTACTGAGAAGTGAGTTGTAGAGCCCGATTCGTATTTGAATGGATCGCCTGGCTGCGGAGAGCTCATCGATGCATTCATATTGATCCTTGCCGCTTGCTGCTTGGCATATTCCTTATTTGTAAGTCCTTTGAGTGGAACCTGGACAAAATCGGTGTCGGCCATGTACTTCGCTCGGTCTGCAAAAGTGAGCTTTAGTATCTCTGACCAGAGATGAGATGCCTGCGGAGTCTGGAAACCGAGCTTTACAACATCGAAGTTCTCTAGGATATTGAGAATCTCGATAAGGTGAGTGCCACCAGAAGAGGCTGGAGGCACGGAGTAGACCTTATATCCTCTATAATCGCCCTCCACTGCCTTACGAACCTTGATCTCGTAGTTGGCAAGGTCTTCGAGAGTGAGGATGCCTCCGCGTTTTTGGACCTCATCGACCATTGCTTGAGCGACTGGGCCTTTGTAAATTGCATCTTCGCCTTCCTTCACGATCTTTGCCAATGTCTTTGCTAGATCGGGATTGTATATGACATCTCCTACCTCATAAGGAAGGCCGTCTTTTAGATAGATCTGGGCTCCATTCTCATATTTGACGAGCTTGCCATAGTTGTCTTTTATGATGGATTCCAGATTGACGGTGACCGGTATGCCTTGCAGCGCCCACTGGATGGCTGGCTGTATGATATCGGCTCGAGACAATTTGCCTGATCCATAGTTTTCGAGCGCATACAATAAGCCCTTTACCTCACCTGGTACTCCGACAGAAAGCCCGCCTTCAATGGTCGAATTGGGAATAACCTTGCCATCTGGGCCTAGATACATGGTTGGCGTGGCCTTGCCAGGAGCCTTCTCGCGGAAATCGATTACAACCGGGTCCTCCATGTCTACCATTTTGATGATCATAAAGCCACCACCGCCGATACCATTGGCATTTGCTTCTAGCACACCGAGCGCAAAACCAGTTGCAATCGCGGCATCGACCGCATTACCGCCCTTCTTTAGAATATCGATTCCAACCTGGGATGCCTCAGGCTTTGCCGCGGCAACCACTCCATTTTCTCCTACTGCTGCGCGGCCGTATAGATTGACTGGTAACTGGGCAGAAAGGCCAGCAATCGCTCCTACCAACAACATAAGTGCAAAAATAGATTTTTTCATAAGCACCTCTCCTTCAATTCTTACCCTGTAGTATTTGACAAATTTAAGCTTCTTATAGTTTTTGGCAGGTGTCAACCCTTTGTCGGGCAGTTGCGCTCAAAATTCTCAAATCATTCGAGCTCGATCCAACTAGGCTGTCTTTTAATGCGATTCACCTAGATGAATTTCGATTGATGTCGGTTTCCCGAGATGGGCTGATTCGCAGAATGCAATAGCGAAACTCTCTAAGCCATCTTCGATTGTTGCACGCACTGCTGGCTCTGCAAGCGTTGCTCTTGCTCGATCGAGGAAGTCATCCGAAAGCTCGGCTTGCATGTGAGCAGCCTCTTCCTTGAGTTTGAATATTGTATTTGTAAGGATATTTTGATTCTCTGTGATGATTTCGATTGTCTCGGTATGTACGGCTGGCAGAAGACAATCTGGCGCAGGGCTCGAGAGGACGACCTTTCGCGCTTTGGAATTCCAATCGATAGACCAAGCAGAAGGATCAGATGCGGGGATTACATAGGTCACATCGGCTATGGCGCTGAGATGAATTTTCGCTCTGATATTAAAGATGGCGAGCAGTTTTGTTGTAAATTCCTTGGATGCCTCATAACGTTCTTGGGTTGTCGCTGCGACTAGCATCGACTTAGGTTCCAATTTTTCTAGATATAGAGTGAATTGAGAGCGTATGTCCGGCTTCTGGTGAGAAAATACCTGTATGATCACTACTGTTGCTATTGCAAGAACAAGGGTTAAGATAAGAAGGAGAAGGACAGGCTTAGAGATGCGTTCTCTATCCATCTCTAATTTCTCCAGTGTTCTTCCCACTCGCCAACTATTGCCGCAACCTCGCTAGCATATACAGAAAGCATGCGCTCCGGGGAAGTCTTTTCCTTTATCATTGAAGAAAGAGCCTGATGGGCGATTGCGATAATCGATTTTTGCGCTGCATCTCTCGACTGCACAAATGATTGCTGGCTCGAGAGGGTGAGCTTGTGTGGCTGCGAAGCCCAATTTTTTCGAGCTGCCCAGTAGGTATAGCTTTTTTCAGCTTTGTTCTCTTCCAAGAGAGATTTCCAGAACGCATAGAACCGACCATCTTTCAAAATGGCCGGTTTATAGAGAGATATGCAAGGAAAGGAACTATCTGTGTACCATATAATTGCGTCAGTTCTACGATATTCTATTGCCATCGAGGCCGTAGTAGCGCTCTTTGGGAAAATACCAGGATGGATACAGACATTTTTCATTCTGTTTAGAAATGCGCCTGGTTTCGGAGCTCCTTCGTGCGAGCGCAAAATTGCAAAGAAAGGCTCGATCGCGCTCGAAGAAGGCATTTGGCTTCCTTCGATTTTGTCTGATCCCGCAGCTATGCGCAGAAGGCTAGAAAGTGATGTCGATCTGCGCTGTTCCCCTTGTGTAAATAAAAGGTATTTCTTATCTTCAACATGTTTTTTCCAGGAAGCACGCCGTGCTTTGTGGCCTGGATCCGTTTCCTCAGAATAAGCTATCTGATTGTCTACAGGTGAAATCTCCTTGCTAGTAACAGCATCGAGACGCTCATAGTCGTCCTCTATACAATAGATATTGGATATGGAGTCTGCAATCATCGCCTTACGCCAGGCCCAGCGCGCCGTAGCAGTCTCGAGGATATAGGCTTCATCAGGATCTGAAATAAGAAAGCTGTTATTGTAGAAAAGCTTGCCCTTATATGCTCCATTGCCTCCCTGTGGGAATCTTTCGACAAAAGAGCTTATGAAATCGAGAGCCTCTTTCGCTGTCGCACAGGCAGAAAGCGCAGCTCTGAGAATATCCATGCCAAGCACGCCATTTTTATCTGGCTTAAAGCGCGAAAAAACTGCCTCATTGCCAATGGCAAGGCCTTTGCTATTTAAGCCCATTTCGCCTCCATTGATCCAAGAGGGCTTGGAGAGAAGGAAGGCATAGCCTCTATCAGAATATTCAATTCCTTCCCTTATCTGAACATCTTTGGGTTCATGAGGAGGTATATAGACAAGGGCTTGAGGTTCTTCCGGATGTCGATCCGAGTTTTTGCCAAATAAAAAGGGCTTTCTTGAGCTATCATGTAGAATTAAAGTATCACACATAGGCTTGCATACCTCCTCGGGAATTAGGCCCCGGTGCAAGTCGCTGCATTATCCTATATCAACTTTCAATATTCCCGCAAGCGCAAAAGTCTGATATTCTGGATTATAATGGATTCAAATAAGGCAAATCTCGATGTGATATTGCGAATAGTGGTGTTTGTTTTTGCGCTCATAAGTATCTCGTTATTTGTTATTGTGAATAACCCGCTCTATGCTCAGACCAATTATGTCATGAGGGAGCCTAGTCCACCGCAAAATCCTGCTGCAGTTGGCAAGTTCCAGTTCGGCAGCCCAGGAATTTTATCCAAAAGCCAAGAGCTTTTGCCTGGAATACCTTTCCCAAAAGGTATTATGCTACCTGAAGTTACAGCCTTTTTTGAGCTCCGCGACAATGTATATGAAAGTGCCACTCCGGAATCCATAGAAGCACAAGCAGTTTCATTGCTGAAGATACTAAGCATTCAGCCTATATCCAGTTCAGATCAGGCATTACTAGAGGCGCGTATTGCATATTTGGTCGGTCGATCCTGGAATGATCATAAAGATAAAAAGAAAGCTATCGCCTGGTTTGAGCGTGCTGTAGAGGCAGCGCAAAAAATGATCAGCTTAGAAGGGGAAACGCCTACAGCCCTTGTGACTCTTGCTGAGCCATTAGGGGAGCTTAGCATTTTGAAAGATCTTGGTTTTTTAATCAAAAATGGTCCTAAGGTAGGCCAATATGCCAGCAAAGCGCTCGAATTAGATCCGAAAAATATCAAAGCCTTAATACTCAAAGCAAGTGCTCTGGCTTATCCTCCGCCTATTTGGGGCGGCGATTATAAAAAAGCGTTGGAAATGTATGCTAGTGTTTTGTCGATAGCCAAGAATGGCTTGCCCAAGGATGTTCTATTCGATCTGCGCGTCGGTATCGCTACAGCCTATAGCAATCTCAATCTTTCCGAAAATGCAGCATGGTGGTTCGATGCAGCGCTTGAAATTTATCCCAAGAATCCTTATGCAAAAAGCGAATTGGAGAAACTACTATGATCAACGCCTTACTCACTGCTTATGGGTTAATAATCTTTGTGGCATGTTTGTTTTTCTTATTCATTACGATTTCCAACATCTTATGGCTTATGCATACACTAACTATAGAGCGAAAAAAGAGTGGGCCATCTGTCGCTGTACTTATTCCGGCGCGCGATGAAGCTTTGCGAATTCGTCCTTGCATCGATTCTCTGCTATGTCAGAATTATAGTTCTTACCAGATCTATGTTATCGATGACAACTCCAGCGATGAAACCTGGAATATCCTGCAAAGCTACATGATACGATTTCCATCCAAATTCAAGGCTTTCAAGGCTGAGCCCCTGCCGGAAGGCTGGTATGGCAAGCCCCATGCGCTCCAGGAGCTAGCTACTCATGTAAAAGAAGACTACCTCCTATGCACAGATGCAGACACGATCCATAAGCCAGATTCCATAAGCAAAGCAATAGCAGCCGCGGACAAATACAAAGCCGATCTTATCACTGGTTATCCGCATCACTCGATGCCGACATTCGCAGAGGCTGCTGTCGTTCCTTCAATGTATATCCTTACTATGCTTGGCATGCCACTCTACCTGATTCCAGCCACAAAATCTCCGATCTTCAGCCATGCTATCGGGCAGTTCATGCTTTTCAAGAGGTCTTTTTTTGAAAAGATTGGAGGCTATGAAAAGGTAAAACATGAAGCGACGGAAGATGTGAGATTATCGCGGATCATAAAAGAAAATGGAGGAAAGATTGCCTTTATCGATCTAAAAGATATCGTGGAATGCCGCATGTATACAACATATAAAGAAGCTATTCAGGGTATTGCTAAAAATGCCTATGATTATCTGGGTAAGAATCTATTTATTCTCTTTTCTGGAACCGTGGCTGTGCCGCTTGTCTTTTATATTCCATTGATTGTGTTTTTTTTCGATATTCCATGGCTTGGACCGGCTATTCCATATCTCAAAGCTTCGGCAATCATTACATTTTACTCCTGGATTCTTGAAACAATTGATCGTCGGCTACCATGGTATATACCATTTATCTATCCGCTCATTTTTGTGAATACAATGTCAGCGCTTTGGCGCGGATTCCGCCTTGTAAATAAGGAAGGCGGAATCGAATGGAAGGGCAGAAAAGTCAAATGAGATACCAAAAGGGTGCCTCTCTTGTCTCAGACACAGTCATATCGCGTCTTGTTGGCGATGTCCTTGTGGCGTTTATCGGCATGATAGGATGGCCCCTCTGTCGTCTTCTATACAATATCAAGATCGAAAGAATCGGCTGGGAGAAAAGACTCAGACTTCCATCTCGAGCTATTTTGGTGAGCAATCACTGTATGCCTCTCGATCCAGTCTTTCATGGCCTTTCCATTTTGCCTCGCCGTACTTTTTTTACTCTTCTTGAAGAAACCTGCGAGGCGCCGGTTATTGGATCATTGGTGAGGCTGCTCGGTGGGATTCCATTGCCTAGAAACAGAAAAAGACTTGGAGATATCGAAAGCGCTGTCGAGTACGCGCTTAGTACTCGAGGCCTAGTCCATTTCTATCCAGAAGGCGAATGTTTCCTAGGGAATCAGGATATATTCCCCTTTAAAGCAGGTGCCGCTTTTTTTGCAATAAAGTTCGGAGTACCAGTGGTACCTATTGTTACAATTCTAAAGCGAGATAATGGCCAAAAGTCGAAGCGCATCCAGGTCAATGTACATATGCTTGAGCCAATAATGCCACAGACTTTGCTGCCTAAGCCTATATCGAGTATCGATAGAGACTCAGTCCGGGAATATCCTCGCGAGATGCTCTCTTTTGCAATCAAGTTCACCGGAGAGATTCATGCTCTCATGCAGGCAGAAATAGAGCGCTCAGGCGGTGATAAATCGCTCTACAAAGGGCCGATGCCGCGAATTAGAGGTGTAAATGATTAGTAGTTCAAAGCTCTGACATATTAAATAGCTAATTACTGCTACGAACCTTGTATAAGAAGTTGAAGCAAAATGTAGGGAGGAGGGCGATAAAGAGAATGTACGGAGGTAATCCATGCATTCTTTTTCTTTCTGCCCAAATCCTGAGTGTCCAAATCATAAGGCTGCTCCCCAAGGCCGCTGGTTTGTCAGTCTAGGCTTCTATTCCACCAAATGTTTTGGAGATGTACCTCGTTATCGCTGTAAGAGCTGTGGTCATAGCTTTTCTTCACAAACATTCAGTTTAGATTACTTTGCCAAGAAAAGGCTCGACTATCGACAAATTGAGCGTCTTGTGTCTTCAAGCATGAGCCAGCGCGCACTCTCCAGACACTTCAAGGTCTCTTTGGGAACTATCAATAATCGCATCATGAGACTTAGCCACCAAACTCTTGCCATGCATTCTCTCTTACGTCCTCGTGCCTCTCACAGAGAGCCTGTCTGTATTGATGGCTTTGTCAGTTTTGATCGCTCTCAGTACTTCCCAAATAATATTACCATATCCCTTACTAGCCATAGCCAGTTCATTCTAAGTCTCAGCCATGCCACATTACGCCGCTCAGGCCGCTGCACCGACAGCCAAAAGCGTAGAAAAACCATACTCTATCGCTCAGTCA
>MWDY01000175.1 GCA_002070755.1 Spirochaetes bacterium ADurb.Bin110
TTTCTTTGCAGAGCAGGGTTCGCTCATAGTGCTCAATCCAGATCTTAAGATTGCAACCCTCGAACCATCTGTACATCTAGGGCTCGAGCTCCAGGTAAACCTAGGTCGCGGCTACGTACCGAGTGAAGTCAACGAGAAGTATATAGATGTCGTCGGTACAATTCCCATGGACGCGATTTTTACACCTGTAAGGAAAGTAAAATACGCTATTGAACCTACCCGCGTCGGTCAACGCTCGGACTATGACAAATTGGTGCTAGAGATTTGGACTGATGGCACTATTCGTCCAGAAGATGCTCTCGGAGAAGCTGGAAAAATTGCAAAAGACCATTTTTCGATTTTTGTGAATTTCGATGAGAGCGAAGCTGGTGGTGAAGAAATAAGCGACGAAATAGAGGAACGTGTACGCCAGATTCTAAATATGCCTGTTGAAGAACTCGAGCTTTCGGTGCGATCCTTCAATTGCTTAAAGAATGCCAATATCAGAACCATAGGTGATCTCACCAAAAAAACAGAAGAAGAAATCACCAAAACGCGAAATTTTGGAAAAAAATCGCTGCAGGAAATAAAGACCAAACTTGCCGAATGGAACCTGACCCTCGGTATGTCGGATTATTCTGCGCTGAAGAATCACATCAAACTCAATATGAAAAAGGAAGAGAGCGATGAATCATAAGATCGGCTATAATAAATTGAACCGCGATGCCGCTCACCGCAAAGCCATGATCCGAAATCAGGTCAGTGTGCTTTTTAAGCAAGAAAAGATTGTGACCACTAAGGCAAAGGCTTTGGAGACAAGGCGTGCGGCCGAAAGACTCATCACCAGAGCTAAAGTCGATTCAGTGCACAATCGCAGAATCGTGTCCAGTAGAGTCTATGGCGAAGATGTAGTTGCAAAGCTTTTCACCGATATTGCGCCGCGTTTCAAGGAACGCAATGGCGGATATACAAGAATCATCAAGCTCGGGAATCGCGCAAACGATGCGGCCAGCCTGGTCGTGCTAGAGCTTATCGGTCAGAAGGCCGATGAGAAGAAGACAGAGCGCAAAAAGCGCAATACTCAGCGCAAAGCCAAGAAGCAAGCCTAGAGTTCGCAGGGAGGAAGCGGAAATGTCTAAAGCTCATAGAGGTAAAGGTCTCAAAGAGGTTCCCGCCGGCGGACGAGGGACTTGTCCCATTTGCGGGCGCACTGGAGTCAAAGTTATATACGAACAAGAAATAGAGGGCAAAAAGACCAAAATCTGCAAGATCTGCAAGGCTCATCTGGCAAAGGTCAAATAAGTTCTAGACGGGATTTATTGGGGGACTTTGACGGGATTTGCAAGATAACTCTGACAGGATTTACAGGATGTTTTTACTGTCTAGGAGGGGCAAGAGAAAAGCCTAAGTCAAAGCCCAGCCCAGAATGCACCTGCGCCTCCTTTTTTTCCCCTTTCCTTACCTAAAAGACCATCCAGCTCATCCAGTCAAGCATTCATGGCGCTGCCCAGGATGTTTCCATTGCGCCAAACAGGGATTCCGTGCTTAAAGACAGTATCGACAAGATTCATTCCCACGTGGTAGGCGAGGTGAGATGGCGATGGCGCATTCAAGAGAAGGAAATCAGCATTCTTACCAGGCTCGAGGCTTCCTATCTGAGAAGCAAGGTCAAGGGCAGCCGCGCCGTTCAGGGTGAGAGCGGTGAGGGCTTCTTCTACGGTCATACCCATATTGAGCACGGCGAGCGCAAAGATAAGCGGAATGGATTGGCTATAGCAGGAGCCTGGGTTTAGATCGCTCGCCAGCGCAACCGCGCAGCCGGCATCGATGAAGCGCCGGCCATTGGCGCATGGTTCCTGGAGGTTGAAGGCTGTGACTGGGAGTAGGCAAGCGACCGTGCCCGAGTCGGCGAGTGCGGTGATGTCGGCATCAGAGGCTTTTAAGAGGTGGTCTGCGCTGGTGGCGTGGAGTTCGGCGGCGAGGGCGGTGCCGCCAATTGGGGCAACTTCGTCGGCATGGAGTTTGAGGGCGAAGCCGGCTGCGCGGGCTTTTTCGAGATACCAGCGCGAGTCTTCGATTCCGAAAACGTCTTCTTCGCAAAAGATATCTACAAAGTGCGCCAGGTTGTCTTTCTTTACTCGCGGAAGAACCTTTTCCACAAGAAATGTCAAAAATTCGCGAGGCCTAGCCTTGAATTCAGGTGGAATGGAATGTGCTCCCAAGAATGTTGACACAATATCCGGGCCGTCTCTGCGCTCAGAAAGCGCACGCATTGCAAGAAGCTGGCGAATTTCAGTCTCTATATCCAAGCCATATCCAGATTTTCCCTCAACTGTGGTTATGCCCAGAGAAAGCATTGTATCGAGGCGTCTTTCGCCAATATGGATCAGTTCCTCGAGCGAGGCTTCTCGTGTAGCGTTTACGCTGTTTTGAATGCCTCCTCCACGTTTGTGTATTTCCATATAGGCCATGCCTTTGGTGCGCCAGTAGAATTCATCCTCGCGCCAGCCAGCAAACACAAAGTGAGTGTGGCTATCCACAAACCCTGGAACGCAGCAGCAGCCTTGTGCATCGTAAATTGGTCCTTCTATAGCTCGATGAGCCAGGGGTGAATCAGAAGCAATTAACTCAGATTCTTCGCCAATCCATGAGATGCGGCCATTCTCTATATAGATACAGGCCCCCTGAATTTTGCAAACTTGGGCCATCGATGGTCCAGCGATTGCTCTCTGGCCTTCGGGCGTCCAGAGTTCGCTTATATTGCGAATCAATAGATTAGAAGAATTTATTTTCTGCATGGTCTTTCTCTTTTGGCTTTCTCTTATCCTCTATACAGAGGATCGAGACCAATCGATCCCCAGATTCGTTTAAGATAATTGGGCGATGTCAAGAGTTCGAGTCTGTCATAGGCACTCGAGAGTTCTGTCTGGACTCTTCGCTCGGTTAAGCTCTTGGCCTCCGCCCGATCTGCGAGAAATTTCTTTAAATATGATATCGATGATTGTACATGAGCGATTTCTTGCTCTCGGTAAGAGTCGAGTCTTGTCCTATACCAGTCAGATTCTAGGACATACTCGCGGTCGAATAGTCTTCGCACATCTGGATGTTCGATGCTTTTGCCTTCGTAGTTGCCATATACCATGGTTGAAAGGACTGCTTTTAGTGGCGGTATAGCAGCCTCGTACGAACCATTCTCGAAATAGAATTTGGCAGATTTTTCCATCGCAATAGCAATGTTTTCGATTCCTTCAACAAACTCTTCGAGAGATTGTAGCTCCGGCCTTAACATGTCCTCTGGAAATACAACCGAGGGTGTGTCGAACAATCTACCTAAATATGTAGCCGCGAAGAGAGGTGTTATGCGCCATCCAAGCCTTGATGCAGGTATAAGCCTACCTTCGTATGTGAAATCTTCGACTTTTTCAAGGTAGCCATTCTTTTTTAGAAATTCTGGGTCACGCTCTTCTGGGCTGAGCCGAGACCACAGTTCGGGCATCATAAGAGATATATCATGATCCACCTTATATTTATGACCGATATGTCCAGCAGCGGTTGTGAAACCCGCATAACCGGTAAGAATGAAGCCCAATAGCGCATTATTTAGGTCGGTAGTAGGCACAAGGGCGTTGAAAGGCCCCTTTGTAAGAGCTCCCTCGCTTCCTGCTCCCGTGGTGGAAGGACTTTTGCCAGTTAGAGAACACACAAAATCCATGAATAGTTCTGGTAATTCCTGGTAATGAATCGGACCATATACGGCAAGCGGGCGTATGCCTGCTTCGCGGTCTGGCGGGTTGTTCCTACGTCCTGGTAACACCGCGCCAATGGGTTGAGGAAGAGGTTTGTCTGCAGGGATGCGCCGGTAAAATCTTGGGCCAAGCTCTGCGAGATAGCGTGCCATTGGATCTGCCAAGCCTGGATCAAGTTGGAGATAGCGCGGATTTTTGGAAGGCAGACCGTTTACGAGCCTGAAACAATTCGAGGCCACAAAATACTCGAAATCCGGGTCTTTTTCGCTTTCTTCTATGAATTTTCGCATAGGTTCGGTGTATTCGGAGAAATGTATTGTGTTTTCGATAATGCGAGAGGCGTCAGCACGAGTGAGAGGTTCAAAATTCGACAAGAAATTGTCGTGTCGTGCCAGGTCTTTTTCAGTCTGTTTGTCATAGCCCCGAATAATGGCATCATCGGGACGTTGGAAGAATCGCGCCTCGCAATTTTTGGCAAATTTGAGGCTCAGATGGTTGGAAGCCCAATCTGGCAAGTTTTCTAGTTGATTGACAGGCACGATTATCGATGCGGTGATATCGTCTTCCCATTGGAGCTTGAAGGCTGGCATGAAGTCCTGCCTGAGTTTGAAGAAACGGTTCAACCCCTTCTCGTTTTTGCCTAATCGAAGATAGGACCCCATTATGGGTTTGCCTTCGAACTTTAGAATGTTTCCCGTAGTACCATTGACTGCATCGACCGAGAAATGTGACATCCAGTCGGGACCCCAATCGGGCCTGTAGAATCGCTTTACTAAGAACACAAGGCTCTTTATGCGTTCCGGAATGGAACGCAACCATTCATTGTATTCTTCGCTGTATGCGGGCGATGGAGAGAGCAACTTTATAACCGAGCCTAGTGAGCGATTTGGTGAAAGCACGGGTCTCGTGTCTTTCCCTCGGTTTTCCGATTCGTCGCGAAAACGATTGCCATAGTCTTTTTCTATTATTTCTTTGACTTCCTGCATATCCTTATCGAAATCCGCAATGACTATGGGCATGTATACGATTGCATCTTGGATAGATTTTGCTATCTCAGACTTGCCGCCGCCCGATACCGTACAGGGCTTATGACAGAGAAGTCCTTCGGCGGATGTGCCGATAAGCCGCCATGCGCCAGATGCCGAATGCTGTTCCATGCGAATTTGATAGCCCGTTGGGTGTACATAGGTATACCCTGGCAGAATTCGCAGAGATTCCTCGATGCCATCGCAGATCCAATGTGCCATCTGGTCTTCCAGGGAAATATATGCATCCTCTGGTAGATAGATGATATTTGGAAAGGTAAAGTCGATGGCATAGCCTTCTTGTTTAATGTCGATGCGACCTCGCATTATTGAATAGACATCATTGAGGCTGTGGCCCTTGGATTTTAAATTGGTGTCGGGCACAAAGCGCGTTCCCAGGTTGTACGAAGGAAAGACAAGAGCTCCACCCGCATGTTCTTCTTCGGCAAGGCCTAGGAGGTTGGCAGAGTAGGAGATATGCGACTTTATCTCTTTTTTGGAGTAGCCAAAATAATTGTCCGCAATTATTGTAATTATAACCCCGGATTCATCGCGAGCGGTTATTTTGAAGGGCTTGCCATCGTTGTACTTTTCAGCAGGATCATGCCAGCACATTCCATCGAGGCGCTGGCGTTCTGTCGCTTGCTCCCAAGTGGGTAGTCCAAGCTCTTTCTTTGTAAGTTCCGTGAGATGGGAAGCAAGGATGATACAGCCTGTAGTGCCTGTCCAATGAACTGGATCTATGGCGGCATCGTTTTCGGGTATGAATGGATCTCCAGAATTTCCAAATATGCTCTCCACAAAATCGATATTCGCTACGAGCGAACCAGGAGCAAAAAAGCGGATTTCCATCGATCTCTCTTCGCAGTAGTCGGGAATTTCCGGACGAACGATAGGCCGCAACAATACTGATGCAAAAGCACGTGCCTTTTCATTCTCTCCTGCGGTAAAGGGTAGTTCCATCATCTCGAGAGGAGGATTTAGTGCTGCTTCGAGAAGCTTGGCAAAGCAGAGCTTAGGCACCGCCTTCTTGTCGAATGGAATTGGCAAGCCCCCTTCGGCTATATGAAAGACACCTTCAGTTGTGCGCCGATCGCTTTTTGGGTTGTGAAGGACACCGTTGCGGACACGGTATGAGGTAAGGGTAGGGGACATATGTTTGGGCTCGTCGGGTGGGAGAGAAAGCTCGCGAGCCATGCCATAGTGATCTAGAACCAGCGTGTTTGAAGGTAGCTGTGGAATTCGGGCAAGTCCCAGGTCTGCTAAATATTGGTCGATGAAGTTTTGTATGCGATGATCTGCAGGTGGAAGGAGTCTAGGCAGCAGCCTATTTTTCTGCCTGAAACTCTCTAACATGTCCGCAGCTAGCTGTACGAATCCAGTTCCTTCTTTGGAATATACTGGAAGGCCTAGGCTTTTTAGTTTGATGTTTATATATGAAATAAGGCGGGCTCTCTCTTGAGGAGAGGTCCTGTCCAGACGTAGACCGTGATCGCGCTTTGTAACCATAAGCGACACTCCTTGAAATAGCCCTTAATAAAAGGGTCAGCTAGATTTTAGACTTATTATTCATGAGCAACAACAGGTTCAGGATTCCAGCTCCATCTTTCCATAGTTTGGGGTAGAATCTCGTCGCTTAAGAGTCTCACCACCGCATCGATGTCTGGGTACATTATTCGATCCTGTTCCGCAAAACGAACTACAGTTCTAATGATGCTGTATATTGAAGCCGTAGCAGGGGATAGCGAATCCACGATAGAAGGAAGCCCTAGCTGAATAGCGCGCAGATCTAGAGCTTGACATGCTGCGAGCAGTTCCATCGCTAAAACTCGTCTTGTGTTGTCGATGATCTGCCTGGCCTTACGTGCGGCAATGGTACCCATGGATACATGATCTTCTTGATTCGCGCTAGAAGGAATTGAATCCACGCTTGCGGGATGAGAGAGTACTTTGTTTTCAGATACAAGGCTTGCTGCGCTGTATTGCACAATCATAAAGCCCGAATTCAGTCCGCCATTTATGGTTAGAAAAGCAGGCAGACCTTCGGAGAGAGTGGGATTTACCATTCTCTCGAGGCGGCGTTCTGAGATATTAGCCAATTCTGAAGCAGCGATTCCTAGATAATCCATGGCTAAGGCCAGTGGTTCGCCATGAAAGTTGCCACCAGAAATAATATCGCCCCCTTCCCGGAGCACATAGGGAAAAATGAGGGGATTGTCTGTCACCGCATTGAGCTCGGCAGATACTATTTCCCATACGTGCTGAATGGCCGCAAGACAAGCGCCATGAACTTGGGGAATGCATCTAAGAGCGTAAGCATCCTGGACTCTAGTCCCTGAAGCTGAACTCGTGAGACGTGAATCTTCCAACAGCCTGCGCAGGTCTTGGGCAGCATCGATTTGGGCCTTTTGGCGCCTTAGTTCGTGGATTCGCGGATCGAGTGCTTCTGTTATGCCTCGCAATGCCTGAAATGTAAGGGCAGAAGCGCTCGTTGCACTGCGGTATAGAAGAAGCGCATCATATACAGATAGAGCACCTAACGCAGCCATAGCCTGCGTTCCATTGATGAGGGCAAGCCCTTCTTTTGCTTCGAGGACGAGTGGTTGGATATGGGCTTCAGCTAGTGCACGAGCGCCCGTCATCCTTGTACCTTTGTACAAGGCTTCTCCCATCCCTATGAGCACGAGCGCAATGTGCGCTAGCGGAGCCAAATCTCCGGAAGCGCCTAGCGAACCCTTTTCAGGCACAATAGGCACAATATCTTCATTGATGAGCTGTAGTATGCGCTGTACCACCGCTGGTCGTACACCGCTATTGCCCACTGCAAGGGCGTTTGCCCTAAGTACCATCATGGCTCTCACAATCTCGGGCGCGAATGGCTCGCCCTGGCCGCAGGCATGGCTCATTATAAGATTTTTTTGAAGTCGCGCATTGTCTTCTTCGGAAATAATAACATTGCAGAATTTGCCAAAACCGGTTGTTAGGCCATATTTTACCTGTTTTTTCTTGACTGCGAACTCCACGACTTCTCTAGATGCCTGCATACGCAATTCAGCATCTGGATCGAGTCGAACTGGAAATTTGTGGCGAGCCACCGCAACAACGGCTGAAATAGAAAGCGAACAACCATCGATGATCACTTCATTCATGCTTTCGAGTATAGCATAAGAAGTACCACCCATGGACAGGGATTGCCAATGCCGATAGCATGGTTGGTCATGGAAACCAGAAGGTTCAAGGCATCGTTTTTTGGTGTTATTGTTGCTGTCATTTGGGGCTTGACATTCCTTTCGATCAAAGTAGCTCTCCGCGAATTTGGGCCGATGAGCCTTCCTCTCTTTCGATTCACGATCGCATCTCTTCTGTTGGCCTTGATAATGGCCCTGACACGAACCAGTTTTCGAGTTGCATGGAAAGATGTTCCGATGCTCTCATTGAGCGCTTTTACTGGCGTAACTCTCTATTACTACTTCGAGAACAATGGAATCATGCGGCTCACTGCATCAGAATCATCGCTTATCGTAGGGACAATTCCGGTTGTCACACTTCTTGGGGAGATCATTGCGTTCAAGGTTCGGCCTCGACGCTCGGTCGTACTGGGAATTGTGCTGTCTTTTGTGGGTGTAGCGCTCATTGTGATGCGCTCAGGGAATGCTTGGACATCTGTGTCTGGTTATTTTTTCATGCTAGGAGCTGTTCTTTCGTGGGTGGCCTATGGATTCATCACTAACCCGCTATCTGGGCGCTATCCTATGCTGACTATAACATTCTGGCAGATGGTTATCGGTGCTCTGGGCTGCGCGCCTTTTGCGCTCGCGGAACAGCAATCCTGGACTGGATTTTCGGCTTCAGTGCTCTTAAATGCTGCATTTCTGGCCGTGTTTGGTTCGGCGATAGGCTATTGGCTCTATATCATCGTGCTGGAAGAGCTTGGGCCAGGGAGATCTAGCGTATTCATCAATTTGATTCCAGTAGTATCTGTGGCTGCATCCTTTATTTTTCTTGGAGAACGCCTGAGCGCTATACAAATTGCAGGTGCTTGCCTTGCAGTTGCTGGTGTATACTTGGCATCTAGTAGCTCATAAGCATTATCTAAATGCGACGGCTTTGATTGGCTATCGAGCGTGCCAAGATGCAAGCACCGATTGTTGCATCGGCTTGAGGTACTACGACGCGGTGCCGCGGCAGTGCCGAGAGTATTCGCGCTTCCGTGTCTCGCCAAAGCTGTTCATTGTTGGCGATAAATCCTCCTGAAAAAGCGATCCTTCCACCGCTATGTGCCTCTCCGAGTCGTATAGCAATAGAATTTGCAAGCAAGGCCAGCTCTTCGGCAGCTTCTATGAATATCTGTCTTGCTATTTCGTCGCCTTTATCTTGTTCTTCTGCCACAATTCTGGCAAATGCCGCAATTTTTGCCTTGTCGAAATCCTCGTAGACGGCTGGAATAAGAGAAAAAGCCTCCTTCTCGCCAAAATAAGCGAGCGCCCTGCCAAGCAGATCGGTTTGAGGCCCTCTTCTATCCTGAAATCGAATTGCTGCATTTAGAGCGCGAAGGCCGACCCAGTAGGCCGATCCCTCATCTCCAAGTATATGGCCCCAGCCGCCCGAGCGGATGATTCGACCAGCACCATCGGCTCCTACTGCAATCGATCCGGTTCCAGCTATGAGAAGAATCCCTCGGAGCTCTCCAAAGGCACCGGCAAGCGCGGGGATCGAATCGTTCTTTACCTCGATTAGGGTATCGAAACCCAAATTACCAGCATCTCGAATGATGCTTCGCATTGTGCCTGTATCTGCTTCTCTGTCGATACCTGCTACACCCGCAAAACCAGAGATACAGTCGTTCGTGGAGAGATTTGTGCTCTTGTACATCCTTAAAAACAGGTCATCGAGAGTCTTTCTCGAGCCATTCCAACCGACCGAGCGAGGGTTTAGGCTAGAGCCTTCTGCCTGGTACAAGACCTTGCCTTCTAGGCTTTCTATCCTCAGCCTTGTCGATGTACCACCGCCATCGATGCCAAAAATCCATTCTTGGTCATTCATAGGGACCCCTTAAACCTATAATTATGTCGCGAGGCTTTGACAGGATGAATGGGATTTTTTGGCAAGATACACAGTGTACCTTTGACAGGATTGCAGGATTTTTCAGGATGAACGGGATTCTATTATAAACCAAAGACAAAAGTCCATATTTCTTTTTTCGCTGCCCAAAAATCATCCTATCTATTCTCTCCGAATCCTGTCATCGTGTCTAGGCTTCATAACAGCACATGATAGAGGCGCATCGATAGGCGCACCAAGCTCGAAAAGCGTTCGTCTAAGATGGTCTGCGTCGATATAGCGAACGGCTTGAATGCCGAGGCTCGATGCGGCCTGTATATTGTCCTCGCTGTCGTCGGTAAAGAATGTGCGCTGGGCAGATACTCCTTCTTCTTCGAGGATATGTTGCCAGAACTCGGGCTCGGGTTTTATATGCCCTATAATATGGGATGCATATACGGCATGAAAGGGACTGTATAATCCAAGCTTGAGATTGATCTCGTGGTGACTATCGATTGTATTGGTTCCGCATACTACTCTGGCTTTCTTTGACAGTTCATCGACTAACGAGAAAGTGTCTTCGTCTGGTAGCGGTCTAAATAGTGTCTTTAGGTAATTTTCGGAAGGCTTGATCCCCGTGCGGTCAGAAAACCTGCGCCAGAACTCGGCACTATCTATCGACCCCCGCGAGAGCGGTTTTATATCCTGTGCAATAAACTCGAGGAAAGTGGCCATATCCAATCCTAAAGCATCCGCTACATCGCCCATTATCATGTGGTTGCGTATTAAAACCCCTCCCTCATCGAAAATATAGAGGTCGATCATATTTTGCTCCCAGTATAGACTCCTGCGCCGCTTAGAAAATACTTGGACATAGTAAAGAAAAGTATGAAAACAGGTAATGCTGCAATGACTGCTACAGCCATCATGGCACCCTCGTCGGTGCTAAGCTCTGATGTGAAAAGCACTATATAGAGAGGTATGGTCTTGAGCTTTTCCTTTTGTATTATTAAAAGAGGCCAAATCAAATTATCCCACTGTCCACGGAAGGCAAGAATTGCCAATGTCGCAATAGCAGGTGTTGCATTGCGGAATACAATAGACCTATATATTTGAAACTCAGAGCAGCCATCTATGCGTGCCGCATCTAGGAGTTCGTCTGGGAAACCTAATAGAAACTGGCGCATAAGGAATACACCAAAAGCACTTGTGAGAAAAGGAAGTATGAGTCCGATAAGTCGATTCTGAAGATTAAATTTAACTGCAGTCAAGTAAAGCGGAATCATAACAGTCTCAAAAGGAATCATCATAGTCGCCATGATTCCCATGAAGACTATATTTCTTCCTTTGAAATGAAACTTTGCCAATCCATAACCCGTAAGTGAGGCGAGAATCACGGATGATAAGGCTACAGATGACGCGACAATAAAGGAATTGGCAATGTTCCGTAGATATATCCAGCTTCCAGCAGATCCTTTTAGAGCACGGAGGTAATTCGACCAAAGAGGGGTCTCTGGAATCCAACGGTAAGGAATAGTTGTAACATCGTGGCCAGGCATGAGAGAGGCGCTGAGCATGAATGCAAAGGGAAGAATTGCCGCAGAACATGCAATTATAAGAATTGCGGTCGCCAAGAGGCTTCCTGCATTATACTTAATGGTATTCCAGTGGGTGCTCAGTCTAGAGGTCTTATGTTTCATTCGAGCTCCTCTCCCTGACCTCCGGCTCTTACCTGGAGCCATGAAAGGACCAATAAAATGAAAAAAAGGAAAAGGCTCATTACGCTTGCCTTGCCAAGATTTTGATCGGAGAGCGCCGTACGGTAGATATTGAGAGTTAGCACATTGATCGGCGCCAGAGGGGCACCATGTTGATTGAAAAGATATTGAGTGGAAAAGGTCTTAAGGCTCGAAATAAAGATCATCACCGACACCAACGCCATCGTGGGCCTCAATAAAGGCAGGGTTATACGAGTCAATCGCTGCCAACTATTTGCCCCATCTATCATTGAGGCCTCGACAACGCTGGAAGGAATCTTTCCGATTCCTGTTCCAAAAAGGATGGTATAGTACCCAATTTGTTTCCAGACATAGACAAGGATTGTCGATAGCTGAACCATCATGGCGTCTGCAAGCCACTTGTGATCAACCCCCGGCGTGCCCAATAGGGTGTTGAGAAACTGATTTGCAAGGCCGCGAGGATCGAAGATGAGCAGCCAGACGCTTGCCGTGACGACCGAAGACAGAATGGCCGGAGAATAAAGCGCCATCTGGTAGAATCGTTTGCCTTTTTTGCGGCTCGAGATTAAGAGCGCAAACAGCAAGGATCCTAAAAATACCGGAATGAAAACGCCTATACAGAAAACAGCCGAAGCTCGTACGGAATTCCAAAAATCTTGCGAACTCAGAACCGATATCCAATTCTGCAAACCAATAAATTTAGGTGGTTTGAGCGAAAGCAATTTCTTGTTATGAAAGCTAGTCCAAATTGCATATAGAATTGGATAGAGCGAGAAGGCGGAAAAAAATACTATTCCAGGCGTTACGAAAAACCAGCCCCATCTGTTGCGCTTCTCTTCTAGAGGATTTCGGCGATTTCCCATCATCTATGCCCTTTCATTTTGGTCTCAGGACGAAGAATCAATTCAATCAGCTGAATCGAGTGCTTCCTGTGCGCTCTTGCGCAATTTTTCCAGAGCCACCTTTGGATCGACACCTCCAACCATCACATTCTGGATGGTCTCACTCAGCAAAGTCGAAAGTCGCGCACTTGCCTTGCCAACATAGACAATTTTCGCGTTTTCGAAGTCTTTCGCAAAAACATCGGAATATGGCATGCTATTGTATATTGGCGACTCGATTAGTTTCTTTGTTGGCTGGATTATGGCCACTTTCTCTAGATACTCTTCTCCATGGCTCAGCATCCATCCTACCAATACCCACGATGCCTGCTGGGCTAGCTTATCCGATTGTGCATTCACCATGTAGTAATGTGCAGAGTAGTTGGCTGTCACTTTCTTTTTTGAATCTTTCCACTGCGGGAAAGGAACCACCATCCAATCTTTCGAATTATAGAAATCCAAGTTCGAGGCTTTCATACGAGCTTCTTGATAGAGGCCGGAAAAGGACATTGCAATGGTATCGTCATTTTTATCGAATGCGGTGCGAGCTGCTGTATAGGTTGGCGAACCAAGGTTTTTTCCGGCTGGCCCCAGTTCTTTCATCCATTGAAGGGCTTTGAGCCAGGCTTCATCGCCGATGATAGCCTTCTTGCCATCCTTCGAGACATATTCTCCTCCTAGCTGTTCGACCATGGGGATGAAGAGATTCGTATAAGCATCATAGCGGAAATCGAAGCCGCGGCGGGTTATTATCTGACCTTCGCGTTTGACGATTTTTTCGGATAAGCTAATCAGATCTTCCCATGTCTTTGGGTAGTCTTTATCGGGATCTATGCCAGCTTCCTTGAGCATCTTGCGGTTTACATAAAGGCACATATTGGTGATTTCGAGAGGAAGTCCATAAAAATCGCCATCGCGTTCAACGGCCTTGAGCATTCCTGGAAGATACATGGCCTCAAGATCGGCTGGACCCTTGAGACCCAAGGTCTTGTAGTCAACAGGAGCGACTCTTCCGTTGTCGATGAATGAAACAGCATTGCCTATCGAGACATTGAATATTTCTGGGCCTTGCTTTCCGGCAAAAGCCGTGGTCAAGGCCTCGAATATTCGATTCGATGGATAGGTATTATAGTTGACAGTGATATTGGGATTGGCAGCCATAAACTCAGCAATGTATTTTTTTTCTATAACAGACCTATTGGGATCCTCATGAGTCCATAAATTGATGGTTATTTTCTTGCTGCCAAGACCAGGCACGACCGGAGCCTGCGCTGACACCGATGCCATAATGATGACCGCCAGCACACATAATGCTATTGCCTTTTTCATAGATACCTCCTATAAAAATTCAATCTCTAGATTGAATCCAGATAAAATCTATCTCTCGGTAAAGCCGAGAATCGTTCACATTTGGATTTTGAAGAAAATTGCAGGAATTCTACTAATGCAGTTCTTCATGGCTTCCTGCAAATACCGGCAAATGCCCTAAAATATATTTTCATTATAAAGGTTGTTTTTCAGATGTCAATAAAGAAAGAATTCTGATAATAAAAAAATATTTCACAAATTGCTTTATATGGATTTCTAGATGCCGTTATTATTCGGCAAAAGCACGCCAGACTCTTGAATGAAACTCCCTTCGGAACGCTAGGATCGAATCTGCGGTTTTTTCTCTTCCAAAATAAACTCTATTGGTTAAGAGAATCGCGAAAAGCCTTCGCTTCGGTTCGAAAAAAATGCTTGTGCCAACAAAGCCGGTGTGTCCAAAGGATTGTGCTGGCCAAAGTGGACCATCCGCGGTCGTGGAATCATGCAACTTAAAGCCAAGACTTCGACGCTCTTCTAGACCATGCGTATATTCTCGCCACAATAGTTGGATTATCTCGGGCTTCAATATATGGTTTCCATCGAAAGCTCCTTCTTGCATAATAAAATTCCCCAGAGTAATTGCATCTTTTAAGGACAGAAAAAGTCCAGCATTCCCCGAATGACCTCCTAGGCAATATGAACTCTCATCATGAACCTGGCCTTGTATTCTTCTATTGCGCCATGGGCAATATTCTGTTGCAACAGCATTGTCGAGGGGCTTAGGCTCCCCTGATTTCTGAATATTTTTTGCAAAAGAGGCTTGCACAAGCTTTAGCGGAGCTGCAATTTCCTTTTGGAAAAGCTCACCAAGAAGCATCCCAGAAATGCGCTCAAGCAGTACGCCCAAGATTATATAGCCAGTGCAAGAATAGATTACATGCTCTCCAATAGCAAATTCAGGCTCGATCGAAAAAAGCCTTTCGAAAGCCAGATTTCGATCGAGTCTGCTTGAATCAGCAAAAAAGCTATGCAAGGCCGGAATGGCGGGCAATCCGCTGGTGTGTGTAAGAAGAGCGAGTAGAGGGATTTGTCCTGCTCTGTAATTCAGTTCCGGTAGGTATTTGCCTATGCAGTCTTGAAGGTTCAATGCACCTGCTTGCAGTGCTTTCAGAATAAGAAGGCTTGTGCTAAAAGGCTTTGTCATCGATGCGACGTCAAAGCGGGTTTCGGGATCGATGGGAGCAATTATCGCATTGGGAGCCTGATCATAGTTTTCTATATAGTGGAAAGCAGTGGATCCTTTTCTTGCGGTAAATCCAGAACAATGAGACCAGAGGAGTCTGCCATCTATTGAAACTGCGGCTGCAATGCCCGTACAGAGGTCCTTCACAATTGCGTTATCGAGAAGGTTCTCGAGAGTTTCTTCGGCTTGGTTGTGGCTTTTTTGTGAGCCTTTATTGCTGTTGTAGGTCATATATGAATATGTTAGCATATGAGCCTCTTTCAAAAGTCCAAGAATATTCTGGCATGAATTGTAGAAATAAGAAATAGGGACAGGATTTTGCAGGATAAACCATGAAGCCAGGATTAACAGGTACAAAAAATTAAGAAAAAGGGCCTTGAAAAAGCTTTTTACGAGGTACAAGCTTATAGCTCTCTCTTCGATGGGTCATGAGAGCCTTTATGGTTTAAGATATTCGTCTTTAGATGAGGCTAGGTAGAATAAACTGCTCAAGAATCTTTATTGCAGCAAGGCAGATTACTCCACATATGAGCTCAAAACTCACCTTCTTGATACCACGCACCAGTAGCTTCTCCGGTAAGAGCCAATCCTTAAGGTGCGAATTCGCTCGCTCTACGACTGAGCGCTTCTTATAGTGTTCCTTGGTCGCTTCATCAAAAGCCTTTCGTAAGTCTTTCTTCTTTTATTCTGATCGATAATCGGAATACGGCCTCTGTCGAGAACAAACTGGGAGATACTCTTCGCATCACTTAAGAGTCGTGCCCGTAGATCGCTTGTGGCAACTATCTTGAAATATCGCTTCGCTAATGCTGCACGGAGAAATGGTAAGGCACTATAGGAAGACCTTCCTATCTGCTGATTCCCTTCAGGTAACATTTCCACAAATGGTTCAATCATCCGCAATAGATAAAGAAAGCCTTTGTGTTCTATAGTAATTTGTATTCTTTAGTGAGATAGGATTCAAACACCTCTTGAAGATCGAAATCTAAGGGTAGCAGCAATTGTAAAGAGCCAAGGACTTATGTTACACTTTTCATCGCGGGGACTCCTTCTATCTTTGGTTTGTTTTATTGATTCCATTATACAAGGTTTGTCCCCGCTTTGAATCAAAAATACTTCACTTGAAGACTTTTGAAAGAGCCTCTATTTTAATTGCAGATTTTCATGCATTCAATTAGTGCACGAGGTATATGAAACATCCCTTTCCATTTTCCACCTTTCAGAAGTAGAGCAGGAGAGCCATCCCTATGAAGATAACCGAACCATTCTCCGAACTCAACGTCTCTAAAATGATTCCATGTCCAATCTTGTATCTTCTCAAACCAATCAAGAAATTCAACATTTCTAGTGGTCTTAAAAGCGAGAAGGAAAGCGCATAAAGCCTCAGCATGAACCCACCAAAGCTTCATATCCCACTCTAATTTTTCAGGTGGGAAGCCTTCATAATCTAGATAGTAGTAGATACCACCATACATTAAGTCCCAACCGCGCTGTATAGTCCAGAGCATTGCTTCAGTAATGATAAGAATTGCTTCATCCTTACTGATGCCTATCAAAGAAAGAATAGAATAGCCATCATCATTTATGGCTTTTAGCATGAACCAGAGTGTTTCGAGCGCATGCCCTGGTGATAAAAGTCTTCCATCCATGCCTTGCACAGGAGAACCATCAAATAATACCTTTTCAAATACCGCTTTTTTTTCTTTATTGATATGCAATGTGAGTATTGATCTTATGCTATCCGCAATGATAGGAACCAGAATATTATCTTCTATAAGGCCGTTAAAGACTTGGCTTAGCCACAACTGAATCATAGGCATGTTCATTAAATGTATAGATCTATTATCACTTATTTGTTTGTTCCATATCCCTTTAGGATTAGATTGGCGCTCCTGAATTCGATACCAAGTTTTGATTGCGTTCTCAACAGCCCATGGCTCTTTTGAAATTTTTCCGAATTCTGCTAGACCTGCTGCACAGAAACAATCCGAGAAGATATTATATGGTTTGACAAGAGGTCTTCCCTGTCTATCAAGAGAAAAATAGTAGTCACCATTAGGCGCTTGGCCAAATTTACGAATATACTCTGCACCATGAGAAGCCATTTTCAACCATTCCTCTTTTGGAGTGATAGTGCGATAAAGATATGACCAACACCACAGTTCACGCCCCTGCATCCACATGAATTTATCGGTATCAAATATTGTTCCATTTCTATCAATGCAGGAGAAATAGCCTCCATATTCTTTATCAATACTGAATTTTTCCCAAAACGGAACAATAGAGATTAAAAGCTCATTCTTAAATTCTTGAGATACTTTTTCAAAAATTTCATTCATTGTATTCTCCTCTTATGGTATTTCTACAATTGAGTAGCATTTTAATTCTGAACGGTAAAAATGTCTTTCCTAATTACTTGATAGCGCCTGCAGTCATTCCCTTTATAAAGTATTTGGCCATAAAGAGATACAAAATCAGTACAGGTAATATTGCAATAGTAAGGGCGGTAAAGAGAAGGCTCCAATCTGTACTATATTGACCAAAAAAGTTAGTAAGCCCTAAAGGCAATGGTTTATATTTTGGATTTTGCAAAAAGACAAGAGGAAAGAAGAAGTCATTCCATATTGGTACTGCATTATAAATAGTTACAAGCGAAATTGCGGGAACAACAACAGGCATTATTATTTTGCGATAGATCATCCAATCGTTACATCCATCGATACGCGCAGCATATTCTAAGTCTTTTGGTACTGTCTTCATGAATCCAGATAGGATAAAAATCGTCGAAGGCAGACTCATCGCGATAAAAATAAGAATGATGGAAATTGGATTGTCCATTAGTTTAAGATTTTTCATGAGCATAAAGAGCGGAATAATTGCAGCTTTGAGAGGAAGCATTATTCCAGATAGAAAGAGCATATAGATAAAAGTCCGCATTCGATATGCATACCGCGATACGCCATAAGCTGCCATAGATCCGAACAACAAGACAAAAATCATGGATATTGCGGTTATCCATATACTATTTAAAAAATACCGTCCAAAACCTTTATCAACCCATACAGTTTTATAGTTAGAAAAATTGAACTCTTTTGGAAGAGAGAAAGGAAATCGAAGTATATCTCGAGTAGTTTTGAAAGAAGAGAGAATCATGTTAAAGAGAGGATAAAAAATAATTAGGGAATAGCAAATAAATATCACTTGGATAAAGATAATCAATATTTTTTTATGAGTCGGAGCATTTTTTAGTCTTAGATCGGAGGTCACAGCTCAACCTCCTTCTTCCCAAGAGTGACTATCGATATAAGTGAGACAACAAAGGTCAATAAGTAGATAATAACGCCAATTGCTGATCCGATACCAATTTCAGGCTTTCCTGAATCGACTGAGCCAAAAGCTGTCCGATAGAATAGGGTTCCTATTGTATCAGTTGAAAAGTTCGGGGAGCCGTCTAATCCTGCCATAGTATAGATTTGCTCAAACACATTGAGACTTCCAATGATAGTGAGCACAGTAATAATCACAATCGACGGTACAATAAGAGGAAGGATAACTTTGAAGAACACTCGAGTATCACTCGCTCCGTCGAGGCATGCTGCTTCTAGGCAATCCATTGGAACATTATCGATTGCAGCGAGAAAAACAAGGCTAGGGAAACCGATCCATCGCCAAATATTGACAAATATTATTGAGTAGGTCGCAATGCTCTCATCGCCGAGCCATGGCCTCATAAACTGGGGGAGTCCGATCAGCTTTAAAAATGCATTAACTAGGCCATTTGGTCTTAGATATAAGCTCCACAAAAAGCTTACTGCCACAATTGAAAAAAGAACAGGAATGAATATGATTCTTTTATAGAATTCATGTCCCCAGATTCTTCGTGACAGAAAATAGCCAATGAAAAGGCCTCCAACATTTTGGACAATCATAGTGAGCACAAGCCAGCGCAAATTATTACCCATTGCATTCGCAAATCTAGTATGATAAGGCTCAGTAAAGAATATTTTTTTGAAATTTTGAAAACCAACAAAATTTTGCCGTATCAGCTGGTCCCATAAAAATAAGCTATTAAATAATGACATAAAGAGCGGCAAGATGATAATCACGCAGACAATGATCAATGCTGGTGCAATAAAAAAAGAAATCCACAATGTTTCAGAAGTTCTCTTATTCATTCACTCTTCTACCCGCAAATATTATCATTAATACAATAAGAAACGAGCACTTTGCCTATCATAAAAGGCAAAGTGCCCACATTGATCGTTATACGCTATTTTTTCCTAAATGGTTCATAATATGTTGCAATGCCTTCTTGTACTTGCCTACACACTTCCGCAGCATCGATTTTTCCTGCCATGAACCCTTGGAGTGCAGATTGAATGAGTGTTGAGCCTGTTGGTTGATTATATCGGAATCCGACAAGGAAAATATATGGGGTACTATATTTTTGAAGTGCGAGCACCTTTGAAATATAAGGAGAAGCGGATGTATCTACGCCTGGAACAGTGGAGACCTGTTGTAAATCGTGAATAAAGAATTCGCCTGTTTCCTTGCCTGCAAAAAACCGCAACAACTTCGCTGCTGCTTCTTTATGTTTTGAGGTTGCATTCATGCTGAAATTGCCGTCAGCATAGACTGAGACATAGTGAGGTTCCCCCTTCTTTACAGTCGGTCCCGGGAAAATATCAAATTCTAGTTGGGGATTTTGAGAGGAAAAATAACCTGCCTCGAAAGAACCACCAATAAACTGCGCTGCTGTCTCATTAATAAAGGCTGATTGCATGTCGGTATAACTCACCCCCATATACATATCTGGCATATACGGGGTAAGTTCCTTTAATCTATTGATTGCTGAGACAAAGCGTGAATCCTGGAATGTTGTTTTGCCTGCCACGACCGCGTCAAAGAAATCATTTGAACCATAGAAATTGGGGCATATTGCACCCATCATAACTTCGAGGTACCAGCCATCTTTGCCGCCATTCGCGAGTGCTTGATATCCTGCCTTCTTGGCTACAGCACAATTTGCTAGAAATTCATCCCATGTTTCAGGTACTTTAAGGCCTAATTCTTTGTATATCTTCTTATTATAGAATACAAACAATGTTTGGGTAGCAAAAGGAACGCCATAGATCTTTCCATCTTTGACTGAAATTGCTCCTTTCATCGCGACTTTATCGAAGTTCTTTAATTCAGGAACCCATTTTTCAAGGCTCTCCATGAAACCAGATTGGGCGAATGTCTCAAGTCCACCATAAGACCGGCTCATGAATACATCAGGGCCTGAACCGCCCGAAAGCGCAGCTGATAAGACTGTGTTGTATTCAGTGTTTTTGATACCGGTTACCTTGACAGTGATGCCAGGATTCTGTTTTTCAAAGCTTTGGAGCAATTTTTCATATTTTTCAACATCCTCTGTTCTCCAAGTCCAAAAGCTCAATTCGGTTCTTTGTGCTGCGAGAGGGAATACCAAGAATATTCCTATTGTTAGAATTAAAAACCATCTTGCTTTTTTCATAATGCCTCCTCCTTAATATTGGCGATATCATAAAAGATATTTTCATTATAAAGTGGATATTGAGGTTGTCAATACTATAAAATAGGGAGGACTTGAAAAATATTTTTATTAGCACCTTTAAAAACCATTGCCTCTAGCGGCGGTGATGTCCTGACTGGCTATGCCGTAAGATAGCCAAGAGCTACAATGAGGTATGGCGAAGTGGAAAAAGATTGCGCATGTTATCTATCAATGCAGTTATCATATTGTATGGACACAGAAATACCGATATCGGATTCTCGAAGGCGATATAGCGAAAATGGTAGAGCACAAGATCAGGGCAGTATGCGAATGGAAAGGGATAGAGATACTTGAGCTAAACCTAAGGAAGGATCATGTGAATATGGTAGCGACGATACCACCTAGGATATCGATATCAGACGCGATGGGAATCATAAAGGGGAAGACAGCGATAGCGGTTTTCAAGGGGCATACGAATCTAAAGGAGAAGCCATATTGGGGGAATTATTTCTGGAGTAGGGGATATTGTGTGACGACCATCGGTATGGATGAAGAAAAGATTCGTCGTTATGTAAAATACCAAGAAGATAGGCAGAAACAAGAGGAGAATAACTCGAAGGATTATGGGCTCTTTGAGAGCCCAGATTCTTAAAGCCACCACCTTTGGTGGTGGTCATTTATTCTAGTTGTCAATCATAATTTGAAATAATTTTTCTATTTTTAGATAAATGAGCTTGCATTTCTCTCGAAAATGTGAAAAATAATTTTAATAGGAGAGGCTTGTCCATGGATATAGATTCGGTCGATGAATACCTAGAACGCGCGACTACTGAATCGCGCAATATGCGTTCGGAACATATCGATGCTCTTCCTGTGATAGAGATCTTGAGGATCATCAACGAAGAAGATAAGGGGGTGCCCTTTGCCGTGGAAAAGGCCTTGTCCAGTATTGCGGCGCTCGTAGAAGATGTTGTACGGGCATTCAATAGTGGCGGAAGACTAGTGTATATAGGAGCTGGTACCTCTGGAAGGCTCGGTGTGCTGGATGCTTCAGAATGTCCGCCGACCTTTGGAGTTCCACCTGGTATGGTTGTTGGGCTCATAGCCGGAGGAGATGCTGCGCTAAGAAATTCGATCGAGGGGGCAGAAGATCATCCGGAAAATGGGGTAAAAGCTCTCAAAGATATAGATTTTTCCGCACAAGATGTGCTTGTCGGTATTACCGCTTCAGGAGCCGCTCCTTATGTACTTGGAGCGATGGAGTATGCGAGGAATTTAGGTGCAGGAGTTGCAGCGATCTCTTGTAATCGGCAGTCGAAGACTTTCGAGATTGCGCATCATAAGATACTGATAGAGGTAGGACCTGAAGTAATCACTGGTTCTACCCGAATGAAGGCAGGAACGGCCCAGAAACTTGTGCTCAATATGATAACGACTTCTAGCATGATTCGTATTGGCAAAGTCTATGGCAATCTCATGGTTGACCTGATGCCAGTAAATCGCAAGCTCATAGCTCGATCGAAGCGCCTTATCAGACAAGCAACCGGTTGTTCTAGGGATGAAGCCGAAGCCGCGTTCCTAGCTTCCGGAGGCAAGCCGAAGATAGCTATACTTATGACAATACTCGGCATAGGTGCAGACCAAGCGGCCGAGCTTATCGAGCGCGGCGAAGGGCGACTTTCCGAGGCAATGCGCATTTATTCAGAAAGTAAGGGAGAAAGCAAGCCACAAAGCAAAAGGGGATAGAAATGAATCAAGGAGCGTTAGAGACAATAGAAGCTGCAATTCCTAGTCTTGCGGAAGCAGAGCGGAAGATCGCCGCCTTCGTTCAAGAATCTCCTCAAAAAGCCTTGCATCTAAACATAAGCGAGCTTGCAAGGCAAGCTGGCACAAGCCCTGCAGCGGTAGTGCGCTTTTGTCGTCATATAGGAGTAGGTAAGTACAGCGATTTCAAGCTTTGGCTTGCAAAAGATGTGTACCAAGGTTGGGGCGAAAAATTTCTACCTGATCTAGAGCTGGAATCGCAGACTCCTGGCGCCCGCGCTATTCATGATATGACTGAAGCAGTCCGACGTACGATGAATTCTCTTGCCCAGACACTAGATCCGAGGGCAGTGGAAGAAGCGGCTGATCGAATCAGAGGGGCTAGTATGACGGCCATATTCGGTATTGGAGCTTCTGGTTTGGTTGCGGAGGACTTCCATCAGAAGCTTACGCGAATTGGTATACCCAGTTCATATCTATTCGATACTCATGCGCAGATTGCGTCCTCTTGTTCTCTCAGGCAATCTGATCTGGCTTTCATAATATCGTATTCAGGAGAGACCAACGAGATGATAGAAGTTGCAACTCAAGCAAAAGCTAGAGGATGTTTTCTCATCTCGATGACGATGACCGGTCAAAATAGGTTGCGTGATTATTCTGATCTTATACTAGAAATACCTACGGTTGAGAGAATTTATCGTAGTGCGGCCGAGCTATCGAGAATTAGTCAGTTAGCCGCAATTGATATTCTCTTCAATGTTCTTATCTCTTATGATCTCGACAGCGCAATTTCCGCTTTAGAGCGCTCGATGCAGGCAACGCATCATTTTTAAGCCTGTTAATGGGGCGTAGTATAACTTTTTCTCACTCTATTCCAGTCTTGGCTTTCCCGAAAGCCCATAGTTCTGATATTATGAAACATCGATGATTCGCATATTATTCGAAAACCATGAGTTCATCGTTATAGACAAACCAGCGGGACTTGCGGCCCAGCCTGGGGAGGGCCTACGCGATGATGTCATTTCAGCTCTCGAGCGCCAGCTAGGATACAGGCTGTTCCCAGTCCATAGGCTCGACAAGGAGACAGCGGGCTGCATGATGCTCGCAAAAGATGCCAAGGCTGCCAACGAATGGTCAAATCGCCTTGCAAGCCGAGAGATAACCAAACGCTACCAAGCTTGGGTCGCCGGAGTACCCTCTAAGCGGAAAGGGACAATTGAGGATGCCCTTGAAGGAAAAAGAGGAACTCAGGCTGCATGTACTCTTTGGACTTTACATGAGACCTGGCTATTTCCCTTGCAAGAGCACTTCGATAGCCATTTTGATGCGCAAGACAAAGAGCATGTCTGCAATGAAATAGAGTTAGCTAATCAATATCCAGCTCATGTTCGAGTCGATGCTGCAGAAGCCAATTCTTTGACGCTTTCGCTTTTGGGGTTGGAGCTAAGTACAGGGCGTATGCATCAGATTAGGCGTCATTTGGCAGGTATTGGCCTGCCAATTCTTGGCGATGATAAATATGGTAATTTTTCACTCAATAAGGCTCTACGGAAAAAAGGCATAAGACATCTCATGTTATGGGCGTATGAACTCGTGCTGCCTTGGCCATCTCTTCAGCCGCCCAATATGACAATTCTTGCGACTGAACCTCCTCATTTTATCTCTCTTAGGGGAATTTTAGAGCGCGAAGGCAGAGTGCTCGATAGAAACATAATAGGACTAGGCGATGAGAAAACCATTTGAGATTTCGACTGGTGCATGGTGGGTAGTTGTCGATGGTCGTACCATTGCTGTCCCTTCATTTCATGAGAGCTGGCTGGCTTCGCACCCTGGAATAGCTGGTGGAGCTCTTCACACAATCGATTTTGTGGAAAAAAGTGGCTGGCTATCGGTAACACTCTATTCCGAGGGGCTAATCGAAGTCATAAGCCGCGATATCCTCGATAATCGCCAGCGCGAGGCCCTGAAGCAGCTCCTCGAAATCAATAGATCCATTATTCGGAAAATGGTGCTTTTTGTGCCATCCATCGATGGCTGCTTCACTGCAGAAGATTCGATCTTCGATGATTGGGAGCAGCTTTCGAAGCAGATCGAGGCCTTTGCCGCAAAAGAAACCAAGAAAGACTTGTCCGAAGAAGGCATGGAAATAGATAGCAGTCAACCATGAGCCAAGAGTATTTTCACAATTGCTGTTCGGCTAGGATAGATTGGAGATAGGCTGCATTCTTGGGTGCATAGCCATTTGAATGATTGTTGAATGCAACAAATGCATTCTTGCTCTGCTTTGCCATGGCACGTATAAGTCGAGCTCGATCCTTTAGTTCTTGTTCAGAATAGCAGTATTCATAGCGACTTTTTGCATTGCCAGACCACCAAAGATCTGTATTGCGACCATGCAGGCGATAATAGCAAATGTCCGATGTTATGATAACTGATTCCGGAGGTAAGCCAGGCAAGTCGGGCCTGTCTACTGTTACAAGTCCAACCTTTAGTTTTCTAAGTGTTTCGAATACTCTATCTTGATACCATGTAGCATTCCTGAACTCGACGACCAGAGGAAAGTGCGAGAGCGCTGCTAGCAGGTTTGCAAGGTATTTGCGATTTTCGATCGTATAGGAAAAACGATATGGGAGTTGCACAAGGACACATCCCAGTCTACCTGTCGAAGAGAGCGCTGAGACGGCGATAGAGAATTCATCGGCTTTGGCTTGCCAACTTTCATCGATTTCATGGGTAAGACTGCGATGTACTTTTAGCGAAATGCGGAAATCGCTAGGGGTAATAAGCGCCAGCCGTTGGAGCTGGTTGGGATTCGGCATGCGATACCATGTGTTATCCAGCTCTACGAAGGAAAATACCAGCGAATAGTATCGCAGCATTTCATTCGAAGGGAGATCTGCCGGGTAGAATACGGTTTTCCATTCCTCGTAGGAAAATCCGCAGGTGCCAATATGAACATTGCCTATGTGCATCGATTTTTAGTATAGTAGGTATCGGTCTCTAAATAAAGAACTAATTTCCGGAGGATAATTCATGATATTTTCAATTCTTGCAAAAATAGTGAGCAGTCTCATATCGCTGTATATGGTTTTATGCATAATTCGAATATTTTTCTCCTGGATACCCTCGCTCACTGACACAAAATGGGGCCAGCTTATTTCTCGTTTGACAGATCCGTATCTCAACCTTTTTCGCGATATTTCACTTTTTCGCACAACAGCGGTCGATTTTAGCCCTATAATAGCGCTCGCAGTATTGTCTGTACTCAATAATCTTTTCATAACACTCTCTTATGCTATGCGCATAACGCTTGGTTTTATTCTAAGCCTTTTATTGGATGCAGCATGGTCAGCAATATCTTTTGTATTGGGCTTTTTCCTTGTGATTTCGGTTATTCGGATTATAGGTTTCCTTGCGCGGATAGCCGTGCTTCATCCTCTTTGGCAGATTCTGGATGGAATTATCAATCCTCTTCTTTTCAGAATAAACAAAATTATCTATCGTGGACGAGCGGTACAATATCTACAAGGTCTCATCACAGGCTTTGTTGTGGTTCTTGTGGTGCGCGCGCTGGGAGGCTTTCTCGTAAGGCTTCTTACATCTCTTTTGATGTCCCTGCCAATCTAGGATGAAGGTATAGCACAGATTACGACACAGATTGCGGGACTCTTCAATAGTCTTTCAGATCTTCTATATGGAGAGCGATATAGGCACATAGAAAATTGAAGCCTGGATATGTAAGCTCGGGGTCCAAAAGTCCATCGCTGAGCATAAGAATAGAGTTTGTTATTCTAGGGCTTGCAAGAAGTAGCCGCGCAAGAGGAGCCGTATCCGATTCAGGAGCAAATAGAACATCCACCGCTGAAATCCACGCATTCAATCTATCATCTCCGAGATTCAGATCCTCTGCGTATGCAATGAGCTGTGCAATGCCAGAGGAATTGTCATCGATGAATTCCGAATATAGAAGGTAGAATTCCTTATCAATGCCCAGAATTCCAGAAATGCTCAGTACGAGTTCGTCTGATACATTGGCTGGCCTATCCTCAGCTTTCAGACAGGATATCAGTGTAGGAATCGAGTCTATTCTTCCAAAAAGCTCGAGCGCGTACGCTCCCGATATTCGAACTCGTGGGTTGTTCATGGATCGTATAAGCTGTTCGATTTTCTCAATTGCTTCAAAGGCTTCGAGCCTGGCAAGAGCTACCATAGCCATGCTCTGCAACATATAGTCTGGTCCATCCAGCGACTCGATAAGCGCTGGAATCGCAATGCTGGATCTTTGTTTGCCCAGAATTCGAGCTGCAACATAAGCTGTGGTATAGACATTGGCTTTTACCTCTCGTATCAAGGCGGCAATTGTCTCGTGATCGAGCTCGGGTATGGATTCGAGCGCAAGCAGAGCTTCCGATCGCACTTCGAAACGAGGGGAATAGAGATACTCTACAAGTTCTTTTTGTGTAAGGTTCGATTCCGACTTGCTGAGCTTTTGTATGATACGCACTTCTTCGTGAGCACTTGCGCTCTGGTCGAGTCTAGTCAATAGATCGAAAGCTCTCAGTTCTTTTGGAGAAAGCAAAATAGATATCGACTGGGTTACCGATTTTGCACCCATGTGTGGCAGATTTCGCATGCTATAAATGACAACCACAAGCCCTACACTGATTGCAGCGTAATAGAGTCTAAAGGCTCCAGCGTTTGATAATCCCATATTCGAAAAGATCTCGAGAATTCCGCCTCCAAGGAATGACCCCAGCGATCCTCCAATTCCATAGGCTAGATTGTAGATTACCGCTAAATCGAGCATCTTTTCTTTTGGCACCAGACCAAAATAATAGACCTGTGCAGCATTCTCTTCGCCAGCAAATCCAAAAGAGGAGAGAAAATGAACTATAGCCAAAAAAAGCGCGATAACCGATGGGGCGCCCATCAAGGTCGCCGAGTCCGGAATGAGAGCTATTGGGAGAAAGGATACAAATCCGATTGCGCTATAGATTATGAAAAGTGGCTTCGAGCCAAGGCGATCCACAACGAGGCGGGTTATAAGTCCCATAGTTATGGAGCCGAGGCTCGCTACAATCGAGTATACCATTATTGCATCGTCGCCCTGCGTGAAGACTTCTTTTGCATAGACTGGCAGAAATGCGCGCCCCATTCCAGAAAGAAAGGATAGCAGCATGAAGGTAAATATAAATGCGCGAAATTCTGGCTGGACAAGAGCTTCTTTCGTGACGTCCCAGAGAGATTGCTCTTCTTTGCTGGAAAATGCTTCGGGTTCCGGCGTCTTGAATAATATGGCGCAACTGACAAGTCCCGTTATAATTCCAATGCCTATTGCAATTGTGTATGTCCATAGCGATGCTTCTTGGCCAAGCAAAAAAGCGAGAACTATGTTGGCGAGAATCGCTGCTACAGAATTAACAACAGATATGGTGACAAGATAGCGTCCCTGGTCGCTTCGAGGCTTATCGCCACCACCAGTGGATAATAGTCCCAAGACTGGATTGTTTCCAATGAGGGCAATTCCTCGGGCTATATGAAATCCTGCCGTCCCCAAAATGAGCATCAGAATCGCAAGCCCTATATGCCCCTTCGATGCGAATAAGGGAGCAAATAGGATGGGAACGAGAGCAATATATCTGATAACCCAGCCCCAGCCGAAAACCTTTATGATCGAAGACCGTTTGACCAGGCGTTTGCCCAGTGGCAACATAAAAAAAGTAACGTAGGCAAGCGCATTCAACAGGCCGATGATGCTGCTCTGAGCTCCTAATTTTAAGGCAAAAAGCGTGATGATCGAGCCGGAGACAAACACAAAAGAGAAGGAATTCAAAAAGTTGTAAATATTGAATGTCTTGCGTGCCTTCGCAAGCTTCTGAGCAGACAGCAGATTAGCCATATTGTCGAATATATACTATCGCTTAATGATGTGCTACTCGATACTATATCGGATAGCTAGTTGTTTTTCATATAGGTTCTCCCTTTTTCGCTTCGTTCCAGAATGTATCCATCTTATTCATATTCTCTTGATTCATCTCGAGATGCTGCTGTTTCATGCGTTCTTCGACATGTCGGAATCGTCGCGAGAATTTTTCATTGGTGCGATGCAGAGCGATCGAGGGATCGATGCCATAAAGTCGAGCCGCATTTATCACAGTAAAGAGAAGGTCTCCAAATTCCTCTTCAAGTGCGTCTTTGTTAGATATATTATCCGCAGTTTTTGCGGATTGGCATTCTTCGGATAAAACGACTCGGGCTTCTTTTAGCTCTTCTAGTTCTTCTTCCAGTTTGTTCCAGATATCTTGCTTTTGTTGCCAATCGAAGCCGACTTTTGACGCTTTTTTCTGAAGCTTGTATGCTTTTTCTAATGGCGGCAAATTACGAGAAACTTCGTCTAGGATAGACTCCTTTTTTCTGCGGCCTTCGACCTGCTCTTTTATTTCGTTCCATTGTCTAACAACTTGATCTGGACTATTGATCTCGGACTCACCAAATACATGAGGATGTCTCCGGACCAATTTACAGGCTTCATCGCACAAGCTATCAGCTACGGAAAAGCGTCCTTCCTGCTGACTTATATAGCCGACCATAGTAGCAAGAAGATATAGGTCTCCCGTTTCTTCTTTTATATGGAGGTTGTCATTTTCGGTTATGGCTTCTGCGAGCTCGTATGCCTCTTCGATAATGTTGCTACGTATACTCGATGGTGTCTGTTCAAGGTCCCAGGGGCAGCCATCGGATGCACGAAGGCGTGCTATCACAGCATAAAAATATCTAAAAGCCTTTGCGGTCTTGTCGGCATCTGCGAGAATACTATCTACATTTTCTCCCGCGATATCTCGCAGAGGCATTGAATCTAAGTCCATAAATTCCTCTATTGAGTTATTCTATGATATCAAAAGCAGCAAGCTTTGACAAAAGGTCCATTCTGTCTGCCGCGTTGAATTTGTGATAGATATGAGCAAAGGTATTGCGAACGGTCGATTCACTGACATGGTGCTTATAAGCGATTTCTTTAAAAGTAGCTCCGTGAAGGCAATCTCTTAGAAAGTCCATCTCTCGGTATGTAAGATTTAGATCTCTTAGGTTGATTTTATGGACCGGATTCGTTTTGCCAATCTGCCATCTATCTTGAATTATTGGAAGAAAATATATAAAAGAAAGAGATAGAAAGATAATCGACATAATAATGTCGAGGAAGAATTCTCTATGCGCAATAGCTATTAACCCTAAAATCAAGGCATAGTAGGAGACAAGGATACAGGCTTTGATTGTGGCTGCATGTCTAAAATAACCCAAGCGACTGAGTTCGATAGCCGCAATAATAAAGATGCACATGCTGTAAATAGAAGTAGAATACCTTAGGAGAGTCAGCGGTAGTATAGCGATAACAAGGGCAGGCTCTAATAAAGCCAATTTTTTATGCAGGTGGATTATTAGAAAACCAAAAGTTAATAGACTCATAAGTATTAGCATTTCCAGCGGATAGTAGGATAGAAAAGCAATTCCAGGCATCAATGCCATCAATATGAAACATAAAACAAGGAAGATGCTCGTTGTCAAGAAAAACAAGAAGCTGGATTTTTGCAGATGCAACATAGTAGATGGATCTATTTCTGTGAACTTTTCTGTAGCATGGGTTGTATCATTTTTTAGAGTAGAGGAATTTTGTTTTTCAATGTTTTCCATAGCGATTCCCCATAATTAAAGTTTTCCTAATTTCTAATTGATATCAAATATTATATCTAATTACTGAAAAACTCACGAAAGCATTGTTGCAATTCGCATGACTACCAGAGCTGTGGCAATTCCAATTGTATCCGCTCCAAAATCCTTCAAATCGAAGTGTCTTGTTACTGTAAGGAGCTGGCTGATTTCGGTGAGAAATGCAAAAGCGCTGATTATAATAAGGCTCAAAAGGAATTTTGGGTTCATTTTTTTTAGAGCCCTGTGTTCAGCACAAAAAACTGCTGTCATAGCTCCAAAAAGAATCGCATGTATGAATTTATCAAGGCCAATAAGGCTTTGGGGTGCTTTTTGAAATGCTTGGGATGGTATAAGAAGCAGAACGAGCACTGCTATTGCGCTTGCAATGGTCCACTTATATGATTTTATTGTATTCATCGAGTATTGTCACTCTAGAAGAAAATGGCCACAAAGGTCAATATTGGAAATTGAAAAAAGCCACCTCAATGCGGGGTGGCTTTCATGTTCAGAAGCGAATCTTAACCGATAAAGGTTATTCTAGAGATTAGAAAGGCCTGTCCGCCAAATAGCGGTACTCCTTATAGCGGCGTTCGATAAGGTCGCGCTGTTTCTCGAGCAGGACCTTTGCACGCTCTGGGCTAGTTTGAACAAGGCTCTTAAAGCGGACTTCCGCATACATGTATTGCTCGAGCTTGGAATAATCGGGCTCTCTAGAATCAAGCTGGAATGGATTTTTGCCTTGCGCCTTAAGCCTCGGATCGTAGCGATATAGTGGCCACATGCCGCTTTGGACGGCCATTTTCTGCTGATTCATGCCTTTCATCATATCGATGCCATGGTTGATACAATGCGAATAGGCGATGACTATAGAAGGTCCATTATAGCTCTCAGCCTCATGGATGGCCTTGATCGCCTGTACCATATTGGCTCCCAATGCGATTTGCGCAACATAGACATAACCGTAGCTCGCTGCAATCATGCCAAGGTCTTTTTTGGAAGTTTCCTTGCCTGCAGTGGCAAAGCGAGCGATTGCTCCTATTGGAGTAGCTTTAGAAGCCTGGCCTCCTGTGTTGGAATAGACCTCGGTATCCAAAACAAGGAGGTTAACATTTTTGCCTGAGGCAATAACGTGGTCGAGACCGCCGAAACCTATATCGTAAGCCCATCCATCTCCGCCAAAAATCCAGATAGAACGGCGAATCAGCGCTTCTGCTACATTGTCGAGTTCCTTAGCCCAACCTTCGGTTTTGCCAGCAAGGAATTCTCTGAGTGTAGCCACATCGGCGCGCTGGACTTCAATCTGTTCATCGGTCTCCTGAGCATTGGAAAGAAGCCTGTCTGCGAGTTCTTCGAGAATACCCTTGCCTTTAGCTGAAGCAAGAAGCTCTCGAGCATATTCGTTCTGTTTGTCTGAAGTGAGGCGCATGCCGTATCCAAACTCAGCGGCATCCTCGAATAGACTGTTGGACCAAGCCGGCCCTCTGCCGTCCGCTCTCTTAGTATAGGGCGTAGTGGGCAGATTCCCGCCATAGATAGAAGAACAACCTGTCGCATTGGCTATGATTGCTCTGTCGCCAAACAGCTGACTTACAAGCTTGATATATGGGGTCTCGCCACAGCCTGCGCATGCTCCGGAGAATTCGAATAGCGGCCGCTTCATGGCTATGCCCTTTGGAATCGAGAGGTTGAGGAATTTGCTATCTGTTTCAGGAATAGAGAGGAAGAAGTCCCAGTTTTGCTTTTCAGTATCGCGGAGCTCGATCTGCGATCCAAAGTTGATGGCTTTTCTACCTGGGTTGGCTCTATCGATGGCAGGGCAGATATTGATACACGCTCCGCAACCTGTACAATCTTCGGGCGCGACTTGCACGGTGACTTTTAGACCCGCTACTTCCTTGCCTTTTCCGTCGACGCTCTTGAAGGTAGAAGGCGCATTTTCAAGGATTGCAGGATCATAAGCTTTCATACGAATTACGCCATGAGGGCAGACTAGGCTGCAGTTGCCGCACTGAGTGCAGAGAGATGGCTCCCATACGGGGATCTTCTCGGCTATATTGCGCTTTTCGTACTGTGTTGTGCCGGTAGGGAAGGTTCCATCGAGTGGCAGCTTTGAAACAGGCATCTTCTCACCGCGCTGTGCAATGATCTCACCTAGCGTTTCCCGCACAAACTTGGGAGCTGTCTCTGGTACTGGTGGGAGCATGTGCTTTGTGCTGTTTGCCTGGCCAATTTTGACTTTATGCGTAGCATTCAGTGCTAGATCTATTGCATCGAGGTTTTTCTGGACGACATCGGCGCCTTTTCGCATATAGGTCTTTTTGGTGTACTTTTTGATAAGCTCGACTGCTTGTTCTTCGGGCAATACGCCGGAAATCTTGAAAAATGCAGTCTGCATGATAGTGTTGATGCGCGTGCCCATT
>MWDY01000176.1 GCA_002070755.1 Spirochaetes bacterium ADurb.Bin110
AAGGACCTATCGAAAGCTCTCGAAATGGCAGAAAGAATCGAATATATAAGAGGCAAACTTCCAGGAATCGATTGCGGAGCATGTGGCGCACCAGATTGTGATTCATTCGCAGAAGATATTGTTCGCGGCTTGAGCACTTTGGATGAATGTATTCTTCTCGCTGATCAAGATATCAATCAATGATGAATCAACAGCATCTAATAATCGATAAATTTGACAAATAGATATGGAATGAGTATAGTAAGTTACTATATGCTTGAATATAATGCAATTTCCTGTAAGATTTTCCTGTTATCTATAAATTCAGTGAATTGCAGACATAAAATAAGAAGGTAAGTTTCTTGAATAAAAAGGATTTTCCTCATATTCACTTCTATGACCAGGATTTTGTCGATATTTATGATCGAACATGGGCATGGATTGCTGATTGCTGGACAAATGGAGGTAGCCAGACCAAAATCAGCAAGATTAGATTCTTTTATTACCCTGCAAGAAAGACTCTTGATTTTTTAGAGCAAGTCTTTTCCAGTTTCTTTCTAGTATATAGCAATCGGATTTACCCAGCATCAAATGGACTCGATGCACTTTATGCGCTTCAAGAGCCCGATGGCGCAATTTGCAATGTCTATGATATAGAGACAGGAGCTCCTATTTTCCCCAAAGATAATCCTCTTGGCGTAACACTTCCCCTCCTCTCATGGGCAGAGTTCAATCTCTACCATAAGACAGCCAATAAAAAGAGAGTAAAAGAAATAATGCCAGCATTGAGCAATTATTACAAATGGCTTGAGGCTAATTTCAAGATGCCGAACGGGCTTTTTGCTACGCCTCTTTCTTCTACAGGCATGGAAAATTCTCCACGTTCAGAGGCTCGATATTTTATTGACTTCAACGCAACCATGGCTATGAATGCTCTATATTTATCTGCTTTGGGAGACATTCTGAATGATAAGGACGCTTCTTTTCAGTATAAAAGAGACTATTTTTCTATAAAAACAAGAATCAATTCGAAAATGTGGAATCCGGAAGATGGTTTCTATTATGACCTAGATGAAAATGAAATTCAGGTTCGGACAAAGACCTTAGGGACATATTGGCTTCTTTTGGCAGAAATACCAAATGAAGAGCGCGCAGAAAAACTAATTGCCAAGCTAAAAGACCCTTCCTGTTTTGGTACTGAAAATCCCTTCCCCTCGCTTTCGGTCGATCACCCTGCCTTTGACAAAAAAGGCCAGGGATATCGAGGAAGTGTTTTCCCATGGCTCACGTTCATGGTCATCAAGGGACTAGAAAAATATTATTTTTATGAACTTGCTAGAAACTCAGCCATAAGGCATCTGTATTATATTCTAGATTCCATGCATAACAGCGATCAGGAAGCAAACAAGCGCAGCAACCATCCTACTGTGTGGAGCGCTTATCAGCCTATGAATGAAGGGAAAGCCATTTGGGAAGAACATCCAGATTGGCCTCTGCCAAATCATTTCCCATCCAACAGCCTTAGCACGGTTACCTTGATAATAGAAAATGTAATTGGACTATATATTTCTCTGCCCAGAAAAACGGTCGATTGGATAATTCCCAATCTTGAAGCGATGGGTATTGAAAACCTCTCTCTTAAGCGCAACATGATCACCATTCTTTCAAGCAAATCAGGAAGAGGATGGGAAATCCATATGGAAAGCGAGAAACTATATTATTTCACTATCAATGTATTGGGCAAAAAGAAAAAAACACTCCCGATACCGTCTGGAAAATGCTCAATGCTTATTGACAAGATATAGAAAAACAAGCCTTACGCTAACTTCAGACTTGAAATTGCGAATGCTAAAAAACATCATATATTGGCTATACAAGAATTCTCCAAATTCGAGTGACTCTTCAAGCTGGCCTTCTAGGCTGACCAATGTAGAGCGGATAAATTCAATCAATTATTGTGCCAATAAATGGCTTATCATTGAGAATATCAGCGAAATTCATCAAGTTGTTCCCTGATGCAAATATAACGGTAATACCGAGTTCGCGAGCCTTGGCTGCTGCAATTGGATCGAAAGGTACATTTGCCCCAGGATCCCATTCAGTTCCGATCATTTTCAAAAGCGAATCAAAAGATATATGAAGAATCGGCTTTGCATTAGGGTCGACTTTTGGATCGGCACTATAAATCTGAGAAACATCTGAAAGATTCAATATCTTTTCTGCATGAAAACGCTCAGCAAGAATAACAGCATCATAGTCTGTAGAAAACCCTGGCTTCCAGCCGGCAGCAATCAGTATTCTGCTGTTCATTGTAATGTCAGCGGAAGGATCTGTGACTATTGGATCCCGACTATAGTCAGAAAAAACTTCCTTAATCAACTGTGCGTTGAGCCTTGTTGCTGCAATGCCTATTCTATCAAGAGATTGGCGAACATCAGCATCTCTACCTATGCGTGATCCTCCGTCCCCGCTAATTGTCTTATCTATTTCAATCATTTCCTTATAGGCCTTTTGCCATTGACGGGCTGCATAACCTCCACCAACCACTATAATCACTTTGTGATCCTCTCCATTTAGCCAGGAGAGTAGTACATTCCGGAAATTATATAAGAATAGGCCGCTGGGTCCTTCTTGTGGAGCAACTATAGAACCGCCTAAAGATATTACAATAGTCATCGTTATTCTCCCTATATTTATATAACCAATAATACCGCAAAAATTATTTAAGCGATCCTAGTATTCTTTGGTTAATTTTAAATATCAAATCAGGCAAAACATTGAAAGCATAGTGGCGATTTACTCTTTCTCCCCATTGATGATATTCCCTACCCCATGGCCCAATATTAATTACAGGTGCTTTTATAAAATCATCCAGATACTTGTCCAAATCCTTCTGAATTACCGCCGATTGCTTTTTTATATATTCTATCGAATGATTTTCTATTGATGGTGCTAGAATACTCATATCCGAAATCCCGGGAAAAAAGGGACGGAGCTTTATTGATTCTTGATATTCCCTATTGAACTTTGCAATCTCATCTTTGAGCAGTATTAAGAAATCTTGGTCTCTTTTTGAATCTAATTCAGCTTTTGCATAGAAAGGAGGAGCAAAGCCAACAATTGCACAGGGTCCTTCAATTTGGGCAAATGAAAGCAATTCATGCACAATTTTAGATGTTTGCAGCACAGGATCTTCGGGATGGTGCTTTTCAGCTGCCTTTCTTAGACGATCCAAGATACCTGGTGCAACATATTCAGCTCGATCAACTAATTCTGAAAAATCAATAACTCTGGAAGAAAACTTCTGTATTGCAATATTTTCATTCTTTTTTCTGGAAAAAACGGACTTTCTTTCATAAAAAAGAGAAATAGCATTATTCAGCGTCTCTTGCACAAGTAATTTGAAATTTTCAAATATTTTTTCGGGTTTCCTTTCAAAGGTCAAGATGTTAACAGCGCAGAATATGTCAAAAGGCATAGTTACATCATAGCGTGTCCGCATATCTCGGCTGTAGAGAATAGTTGGTGGAGGCGGTTCTTCTCCAGGAAAGCTAGTACGAGTACTAAAGCAGTCACTATTGCATTCTACTTCTCTCATAAAAAGAGAAGCAGCTAACACCGGATTAAAGCCATCAAAAGGTGCTCCTGCATGAGCTGATTTTCCTACAAACAAAACAAAGGGAAGAAGTTTGCTAACTGATCCGAGAAATACAGCTTTGCCTTCACCTCCGTCCCCTTGATCGACTGCAGCATCTAAATTGATTATTGCTTTCATCTGAAGCTGATGAGAACTAATAAAATCTGAGAGGATCTTCCTAGCTGCTTTCATTCCAACAGAAGCTCCCTCTTCATCCGGAACAGCTAAGAAAATGATATTCCCAATCCTACCAGGATCCCCCAGGAATTTAGAGATCACAGTAATCGCAGCAGCTAGTCCGCTTTTCATATCAAGAATGCCTCTGCCCGGAATGAATAAACCGCTTTCCAAATCCTTTTTAAGAGATATTTCTGAAGACGAAAGGCTGTCTTTAGCAGAAAGCATTTGAAGCATTTTTTTCAAAAGTGCATCGGGATCAAAAGCGAGTGGCTCTAAAGCTCCATAATTACTTGTATCAACTACATCATAATGTCCTGTAAGCGTTATACACGCTTGCCCTTCTCCTGGAGCAAAAGCAATTACAATTCTTCGTTTCAACTCATCCTCGGAAATCTCAAATTCTTGGACAAGGTTTGGCCTGCTGCTAAAGAAAGGAATTTCTAGAAGAACAGAAATAAGAAAATCAGGGTATGATAATTCTCCTGAGGTTTTTGTTATGCTAGCAAATTTAGCCAATCGAATCGCGAGGGATTGAGTATCTATTTTACTATTTCTATAAATCATATAGATGCTACTCTATCATAAATCTAATAGCTTGGTTGAGTATTTAGAAAAATAGGATGGCATTCTTAGACAGAATACAAAGTCATAAAGATCCAAATAATAAGTAATAAGGGGACGGAGGTTTGGCGTATGTTTGGCCTACGTTTGGCCTACAGCATTTCACCATATCTAACTTATTAGCATTCAAGGATTTAATATTGGCTAAACATTGCAACATTGCACTTCAATATTCTGCTCTTTCTATGCTGCTCTCGAGTTAGCAATGCTGTATAGATAATCTTAAAGTGATAAGATGCCAAATTTTGAATTATTTTTTCTTTTTTCTGCGATGTTCTTTATATGAGACATTCAAGGATATTATCAGAAGGATCCTGGTATCATGTTTTTGCTAAGATCAATAGAGGAGAATGCATATTTGACAATAAAGAGATAAAGCTCCTATTTCTCAAGGTAGTTCTGCGTGCAAAAACCAAAGTAAGACATCCTTATAAATTTGAAATTGCCAATTTTTGTATTATGGGGAACCACATTCATTTTTTAATAAAACCTGCAAAAGGAGAATCTCTATCAAGAATAATGCAATGGATATTGTCGGTATTTGCTATACATTATAATAAAATAATACAAGCAAAGGGTCATGTATGGCATGATCGTTTCAAAAGCGTATTAATTAATACTATAAGGCAATTTATTTTAGTATATGAATATATAAGCAATAACCCTATAAAAGCAGGCCTTTGCACACTATCCTCAGAATATCAATATTGCGGTGAATACTTTATATCAAAAGATGATTTTCGGATTATAGAGAAAGATCTCGAGTTTTAGCAAAAATAGGCCAAAAACTTCTCTTATGAAATATGATAATGATTCTTCTCTGCAATTTGCTGCTCTTAGATGATAATACTTCAGCAAGAATAGCCATAACAATTTCAAAACAAGATTTGACTCCAATATGAATCCAATAGGATCATTAGCTTCTTTCAAGCTCAATTTAATCAAGACCTACTCCTTAATACTCAAATTGAGATTGAAAAACCTTTCTGCTAGAACCAAACATACCAGAATATGCTTATGGGTTATCTAGACAATATATTGTCAAGGTCTGAACTGAACCCCTGCACGTGGACACAAAAGGGGGTATAGAATTGGAAGGGGTCAGTTCAGACTAAAACCGGAATGTTACCACCGACTGTGACACAATATCGAACTGCTCTATCATTATTAGCTGGAGAATGAATTATCTAATTAGATGATGAATCAGATTCATTAATAATAATCTCTAAATCAAAACATTCATCTAATCTTGCCACATTTAATGCTTTTTCGCTGAGCAAATTGTTATCAGGCTCTATATTAGCTCGTAAATTCGAATGAAGCTTTCATTTAATGATTTATAGAAAAATCATGACTATCCTCAATCAGCAATCTTATTGAATTATGGAATTGCAATTGTTGCCTCCGTCCCTCGATTAAGAGCTGCCATTCTATATTAAAGATTCTATTTTCTATATATAACCAACTCCCTCCCTAATTCTCTTTTGAAAGATTCTATTCATTTGGGCAATTTTGGGCTATACTAATGAAGATTTTTCTTGTTTCTCATCCACATCAATTTGTTGAATTCAAAGAGGGAAGGCTTTGCATGAGTTATTCAGATCCAACCCATCTAGGCATTATTGCTTGCCCAGGAGCAGAGGCGTTCGCAAATCAGGTTATACGAAAGCTCTCTGGAATCTATAAGCATCGATTCATGAGAAAAGCTCAAGCTATAGCAGGAAGATATCATATCACTCCTGAGCTGGTTATTAGAAAGATCAACTTCGCAAATGACTGTAACACTGGTATGCTTTTTTTGCCAGGAGATAAAGAACGTTATCGACCACCCAAATTTAAGATCGATGTAAGACATACTTTCTTTGCAAATGGCGAGATAAAAACAGAAATCCTTGAATCTATCAGGGGCAGAAGTATCTATATCTTTCAGGATGTTGAAAATCATCAACCCGTCTCATTTAATGATGGCACTATCCAAAAAGTTCTTTCAGTAAATGATCATATTTTTAACCTTTTTGTAGCTATCGATGCTGCCATGCAGGCTGGGGCTGCAGAAATAAGTCTTGTGCTGCCAATATATCCTTATTCGCGACAACATAAAAAAAAGGGAAGAGAGGGATTAACTGCAGCTCGCATTGGCAAGATGCTGGAAAGCCTTGGCGTTGATAGAATCATCACTCTTGATATTCACTCAAAGGAAATTGAGAATGCATTTGACCGGCTCAGAATGGAGAACCTACATGCCTCTTTTCAGATCATTGAAAAGCTGACGTCGATTATTGATATAGCAAAAGAAGATATAGTAGTACTTGCCCCAGATACAGGTGCAGTCGATCGAAATAAATTCTATGCAAATGCTTTACAAAAGCCCTTAGCTTTACTTTACAAAGAAAGAGACTATTCAAAAATCACTAAAAGTGCAGCAGAAACTAATATCAGTGAAATGCGATTACTCGGTAATGTCTCGCATAAAGTTGTCTTTATGGCAGATGATTTGATCGGCACCGGTGGAACTCTCATTAAGGCAATGAGATATCTAAAAGAACTTGGCGCTAGTAAGGTTATATGTGCAGTTAGCCTTCCAATCTTTTCAGCAAATGCAATTGATGACTTTGACGCTGCTTACAAGGAAGGACTATTTTATAGAGTAATAGGAACAAATGCCATATATCATAATGAATTGCTTAAAAAGGAATGGTATATTCAGAGTGACGTCACTGGCCTTTTTGCACAGGTAATTAGCTTGCTGCATCATGATAGATCCTTAAGCTCACTTCTGGATAATCGTGATGTTGTAGCACGCCTTATCAAGAAAAAGCTAGAAAGTACTGGAAGCAGTAGGGCCTCTTCAAATCAGCCAAAGGATGAGAATACAAGTGAAGATGTTATTCCTTATGGCGCCGCTAATAAGCCATAAAGACCTGTCTTCGTCCTTCTAATAATCAAAACAAAACCGCATTGAAGGCATTCTAACGCTGTACTCTACCCGAAGCGTCTCCTCCTAAGAGCTTCTCAACCTCTCCCTTTTCAATAAGAGCAAAATCGCCCGAAATAGAATGCTTTAAACAGGAAAGCGCAGCAGCATATTCAAGAGCAGCCTGATAGTCCTTCTTCGTAATCAATCCGTATATTAGACCGGCGACAAAACTATCTCCAGCTCCAACCCTGTCTACTATATCGGATATATGATATTTGCGCGAGATAAACCTCCGTCCCTCACTGATGATCATTCCTGACCAATCATTATTGTCAGCTGAAAAGCTTTCTCGAAGAGTCACTGCTGCTATCTTTGCGTTTGGGTATTGTTTTAAAGCAATCTCGCACATCGCTTGATATGCATCGATATCAAGATGTTGAGCTCCAATAGCTGAAGGGCCCTTAATCCCCAATGATTTTTGATAGTCTTCTTCATTCCCTATAAGAATATCTGCATATCGCGCAATTTCTGACATCACACTACATGCATCTACTCCATAGTTCCATAATTTGGCTCTATAATTCAAATCAAGAGATACGGTCAATCTCTTATCTTTAGCAATACGAACAGCTTTGATCGTTTCATCAGCGCAATTTTGAGAAAGAGCAGGTGTAATTCCTGATATATGAAACCATTGCATATCTTTAAATGAAGCTTCCCAGTCGATGTCCTCTTCAGCAATTCTTGAAATTGCTGAGTTTTCCCTATCATAGATGACATTACTTGGACGCTGATTGGCTCCATTCTCAAAAAAATATATTCCCAGCCTCCCCTCCTTGAATTTTAAGCATGAAACGTCAACGCCATGCGATCGAAGCTCTCTCATGCATTCTCTTCCAATTGGATTCTCTGGTAAAATACTAATAAAGCGCGCTGAAATGCCTAATCTTGAGAGAGCAACAGCCACATTTGCTTCGCTTCCGCCAAAAGTTGCTTCAAAAAAAGGCGACTGAAGTAATCTTTCCTGTCCGGGAGATTTTAGCCTAAGCATAATCTCCCCAAATGTTGCTATGCTCATTCCAATTCTCCTTCCTATTCAATAAGATGAATTTGAGCATGTAATCCTGGAATACCCACGCTCATCTCAACAAGACCCTGTTTGTTTTCGATTTCGGAACCAGGAATAACATAAGCTTTCAAATAAGAAAGCATAGCCAATGTTCTTTTGATCGATGGTGTTTTGACTTCAATACAACCTCCGTCCCTCATTGACCTCATTGGCTTAATCTGCCCCTCCTCATCTATGCCTTCTTGCACAATTGGCAAGAATCCCATCATCGCTCGTCGTGCAGATTTTATAAGTCTCTCAATTTCATCAAATTTCCCTGCTTCAAGAAGATCTGCTGAGACAATCCATGAGCCACCACAAGCCAACACATTCTTCAAAGAAAGATATTCATGAATATTATTTTCCTGAATTCCTCCTGTAGGGATGAATGACACTTGCTGATACACTGACCTAAATGCATTAAGAGCCTTAACTCCACCAGAGACCTCTGCAGGAAAAAATTTCAAAATATTAAGGCCCATAGCCATAGCTTGCTCTATAAGCGAAGGGTTATTTACTCCTGGAAAAACAGGAACATTCCTTCCCAAACAGTATTCACATATTGATGGATTAAAACCTGGAGAGACAATAAATTGTGCTCCTGCCAAAAGAGCTGCATCTACTTCATCTTTTTTCGTTACTGTTCCAGCACCTACAAGAATATCCTCATAGCATGATGCAAACTTCTCGATTACTTTAGGTGCAGCTTTTGTCCTAAAAGTAATCTCAGCAACAGACAACCCACCTCCACGAAGTGCTTTAGCAAGACCGTCTACCATCTCCGCAGAATCAATCTTTATTACAGGGATAAGGCTATTTTTATAAAACAGTTCTTTAATTTCCTCTTTTTTTGCCATCTTATAATCCTTAAAAATCTATGTTATGTGTTAGTCCACATAGCTAAAGCAAAATCTCGTCTTTAGCTAGAACCGAAAAAGTCCAGGTCAACATAATATTTTTTTAGTCCTATTTGTCTCTTTTGCGTAATCCTCCGTCCCCTATTTCCTCCCCTATTTTCTCCGATTTCCTTAGTAAGCAATTCCCAATCAATATTCAAGCCAGATAAAACTTTTCCAATATCTTCATCTTGGCTTCCTGATTGAAATCAATAAGCCATGCATTTTTCAAGCCTTAATGACTATATAGCCACTTTTACCACAACTTTTCTCACCGATTCCGCCAATGCTCCCGCTTTCATACATGGCCGATGCGCATCCTCAGGGAAAAAAATAGCGAGTTGTTCAGCGCTCATCGCTAGAACATTAGCATTTCTATCTGTTGGTAAGGCATAGAATTCTATATCAGGCTTGTAAGGCTCAATGACTTTGAGTGCATTCACTGGCAGCACCTCAATGATTTCTTTTCCTGAAATCATCATTTGAATGTCTATATATTCTCGATGAGATTCAAATCTGCACTCTGAATGTTCTTTAGCAGTATATTCTTGAATGAGCGCAAAGACAGCATCGCCTTCAATAGAATACTTCCCTATTGAAAGCTGACGCCAAAGTCCCTTATGGAGCCAATCAAAAGCAATATCTAGATTCTTGCTAAGTCCTCGATATCTCGATAATTCCGAAAGCATGCTGACAATCATTTTCTTACTCCTTATATAGGGATTTCTGAATTAATAAATAATCGCTCTTGGTAATTATTCAATAAACCTCCGTCCCTAGAGCTATACACTAGAGCTATACAGAGCCGCAGGACCAGGACCCATCCGCCCTCTAGATAATAACCACTCATGGTGCCCATATGTCAGACTATTTTAATCCTGCATTCCTCACATCTACTTGTTATGACTGTTATCTAGCCAGCCAACCACCATCGACGGCGATAGTATACCCATTCACATAGTCGCTCGCTGATGATGCTAAGAAGACTGCAGCGCCCTTCACATCCTCGGGCGTGCCCCATCGACCCGCTGGTATGCGACCCAAGATCTCCTCTGACCGCTCTCTATCTGCTCTAAGCTCCGCTGTATTGTTCGTTGCCATATAGCCTGGAGCAATTGCGTTCACATTGATCTGATATTTAGCCCATTCATTCGCCAATAATCTTGTCAGACCCATCACGGCACTTTTCGATGCTGTATAAGACGGCACCCTTATTCCTCCCTGGAATGAAAGCATCGATGCGATATTGATGATCTTTCCTCCCGTCCCTTGTTCGATATATTTTCGCGCCACTGCCTGGCTAAAGAAGAATACTGTCTTGGCATTTAGGTCCATCACATCGTCCCAATCTTTCTCCTTAAAATTAATTGCATCCTCTCGCCTAATAATTCCAGCATTGTTGACCAAAATATCCACTCGTCCAAAAGTGCTTATAGTCTTATCTAAGATGCCCTGAATAGGCTCGATTGTCAGAAGGTTTGCTACAATCTCCAGGTATTTGCGCCCTTGTGCCTCTATGACACTAGCCGTCTCTTTTGATGGCACATAATCTACTCCTACAACATTTGCTCCGGCTTCTGCCAGCGCAATGCTCATTCCCTGCCCAAGGCCGGTCGAACTACCCGTTACAATCGCCACTTTACCATCAAGCCTAAATTTATCCAAAATCATGCTCCTTCTCCTTTCAATATAGATTAGTTCAACGTAGATCAGCCATATCCACATTATCCATATCATCAAATGTCTGGTTTTCCCCGGCCATACCCCAAATAAAGGTATATTTCCCAGTTCCTACCCCTGCATGAATCGACCAACTCGGACTGATTACAGCCTGCTCGTTTCGTACCACAATATGACGCGTTTCCTTAGGTTTACCCATCAAATGGAATACGACTCTGTCGTCTGGCATATCAAAATACAGATATGCCTCCATTCGCCTCTCGTGTGTATGCACCGGCATTGTATTCCAGACACTCCCTTCCGAAAATGTCGTCATACCCATTACAAGCTGACATGTTTCAAGAACTGTCGGATGAATATATTGATTGATCACTCTTTTATTGCATTCCGCATCACTACCCAACGCCACATGGTTCGCTTGATCAAGAGTAATGAGCCTTGTTCTACATGCTCTATGAGCAGGTGCGCTATTAAAATAGAATCTTGCTGGCTCCTTTGGATTCTTGCTTGAAAATACAACATATTTTGAACCCATTGAGATATATAGAGCATCCCGTTGTCCAACCTCATAGGTGGTGCCATCTACCTCGATAGATCCCTTTCCTCCTATATTGATAATTCCCATCTCTCGCCGTTCTAGAAAAAAATTTGTCCCCAATTCTTTGCTCACTGGTAAAGCAACAGGGACGGAGGTTGGGACAATGCCTCCAATTATCATCCTATCTACATGGCTATAGATGGCTGTCATATCTCCAACAACAAAGACTTTCTCAACCAAAAAAGCCTTGCGCAAATCCTCTGTCCCCATTTTTTTTGCAAACTCAGAATTAATCGCTTCTCGAATTTCCATCTTTGCTCCTTGTATGATAAATTATTGGTACATGATTTTTAGGTTTTGATGCCAATATTTGGCATTGTGCCTAAAGATAATTAGTAAAAACGATTCCACAATATGGAACCCTATTCCATATAATAGCTTGCTTTTCTATCTTGTCAATACTAAAATAAATCTTTATGGTTAAAATAGGAATAAAGGAGGCCCTATGGCCGATATGAAGGTACAGTCTCTCGATCGCGCCTTCGATATACTCGAAATCCTTGCACGAGAGCCAATTGGTCTTACCCTTGCAGAGATTTCTGCAGAGTCAGATCTTCCTCGCAGTACGACTTTTCGTTTGCTCTCTGTTCTTCTTCAGCGCGATTATGTGCGAAAAGGCTCAAACGATAACTGTTATCGGCTGGGGCCAGGTTTTATCGAGCTTTCTAGCAACTATCTGAATAGTCTAGAGCTCAAGACGGAATCTGCTCCGTTCATGCGCGAACTCGCATCCTCATTGGGAACAATCGTATTTCTTGCACGTCGTCAAGGAAATATGATGGTTTATATGGACAAAGAAGATCAATTCACCAGTCTTAGGAAATATGCAATCATAGGAGAACAAAGGCCTATCTATTGTACATCTCTAGGGAAGGCTCTCATATTAGACATGGATGATGAAGAAATTCGCAATCTTCTCCCCGGTACTGTATTGCAGAAATTTGGTCCAAACACACATATTGATGTGGAATCTCTCATAAAAGATATTCATATCTGTAAAGCCAGAGGGTGGACTCACGACAATGAGGAAGCAGAGCCTGGAGTAAACTGTGTCGCAGCTCCTATCCGTGACTATCGCGGTCAAATCATCGCTTCCATCAGTACATCCTGGCTTTTGGAAATTCGACCCGAATTGGAGGCGGAAAAAGTCGCCTCATTCGTAGTCAAGGCAGCTAGTGGAATATCAAGAGCAATGGGATTTGCCGAAAGACCCTGAAAAATTGCAATAAGCCAGACTTCTAAAAAAGAAATCTAATCTAGACAAGAAATAAACAATTCACCTGCGATGCATTCGCCTGTGGCAAGCGATAATTCTCTTCTTAGGCTTGTTTTACTTCTTTTACCTGTGGCACTGCTTTCTTGAGGTACGCCTCAATGCCTTGCTTGAGGGTCATCATAGAATAAGGACATGCACCGCACGCTCCTGTGAGTCTTACTTTAACCACACCATCATCGCTCACAGATACAAGCTCTATATCTCCTCCATCCGCTTTGAGAGATGGCCGCACATTTTCAATCGCAGATTTAACCTGATCGAACAGCATTCTTATCTCCTATACTTAAATTAAATTATCAAATTTGACTCAAAAAGGTCAAGGAGGGCCGGCTAAATCCTTGCTGGCTTAGACTTTTTATCTTGTCATAAACAATCCACAAAGTCGACTAATTGAAGACTAATAGACACAATAATGCAAAGACCATTTCCGATATGTATGTAATTGTATCAAATGCCTTTTTGTACGCTAAACCTATATAGCTGAAGCTCGCCCAATATGCTAGAATCGGCATAGCATATCGGGAAGGCAAAATGGCTCGCATTATCGTATTTGTCAACCAAAAGGGTGGTGTAGGGAAAACTACGAGCGCTATCAATATCGGCACATCCCTAGCCCTGCAGTATAAAAAAACCCTCCTCATAGACTTCGATCCCCAAGGAAACCTCACATCTGGGATCGGGGGCAAGCTATCCCACACCAATATTTATCACGTTATTTCCGGCCTTGCGGAGATACAGCAGATTATTCAACCAGTTCCAGTACCGCGCCTTTTCTTGGCTCCTTCATCAGTGGACCTCAGTGGTGCAACTATCGAGCTCGTCGATCGTCCTGACAGGAATGACTATCTGAGACGTGCAATAGCTCCTGTAGTGGATGACTATGAATATATACTTATAGACTGTCCTCCGTCCCTCGGAGTGCTAACATTGAATGGGCTGGCAGCCGCGACGGAAGTCATAATACCGCTCCAATGCGAATACTTCGCTCTAGAGGGACTTTCGCTGATTATCCAGACTATCGGGCTTGTGCAAAAGAGCATCAATCCTTCTTTGAGAATCAGTGGCATCCTGCTCACCATGTTCGATGCTCGCACAAGGCTTTCTCAAGAGGTCGTCAGGCAAGTAACCGAATACTTCAAGGACAAGGTTTTCAAGACAATCATTCCGCGAAATGTCCGCCTCTCAGAAGCTCCATCGCATGGACTTCCTGCTATCATGTATGATCCCACCTGCATTGGGGCAAAGAGCTATGAGGCTGTAACGAAGGAGATCATAAGCCGTGGCTAAATTCGGTCTTGGAAAAGGGCTTGGAGCCTTGATTCCCGAACATCAGCAGTTTTTTGAACAATCTCTTGAAGAACCATCCGCATCTATTGTAAAGCTTGTATCAATGGAAGATCTGGTTCCCAATCCAGATCAACCAAGAAAAACCTTTGCTCAGGAATCATTAGATGAGCTTGCTGAATCTATTCGGCGTCATGGACTTCTGCAGCCGCTTCTCGTGCATCAAGAAAAATCGGGGAAGTATATCATTATTGCAGGTGAACGAAGGTATCGCGCTGCACAGATAGCAGGGCTGGAACAACTACCTGTCATCGTGCGAAGCCAAGATGACGAAAACCATCGAATAGAACTATCTCTAGTAGAAAATATCCAGCGCGAAGACCTTGATCCTATCGAAGAAGCTCAAGCTTACGCAAAGCTGATGGAGATAACCGGTGCCACGCAAGAACGCGTAGCTGAAATGGTAGGCAAAAGCCGCGTCGCTGTCGCGAATACCCTTCGCCTTCTCAAGCTTCCAGAAGACATGCAAGCTCCTATCAAACAAGGTATTATCAGCCCTGGACACGCCAGAGCTCTTCTTTCCATAGAAGATGAGACAAAACGCAGAAAGCTCTTCGAACATATCCAACAGAATAATCTATCAGTTCGCCAAGCAGAACAGGAAGCTCAAAGAATCCAGGGTTTGCTCCAAGGCCAGCGGACAAAATCTAAAAAACAGTTGGTCTCTCCTAAGGCAATTGAAGAGCCTCCTCTAGATCCCCTTCTAAAAGAGCTCATGGAAAAACTAATCGAAAGATTAGGTACAAAAGTCGAGATATCAGGCAGTATTGATACTGGTACTATTAAAATCCATTACTTCTCCCAAGAGGACCTTGAGCGGATCTATGAAATTCTTAAGATTGAATGAAATTTTCTTGGATACTCAATATTCTCACCGCCAATTGAAAGCCAATAGAGACAATGAAGACTCTCGGGAAGACTTTCGGGGACGGAGGTTGCGAACTTTCCAAGCCGCCCTCCGTTTGTTTGCTGTGATCCCCATTTTGCTGTTGGTTTTTCTTGTGGATCTCCCGGCTCAACAATCGCTGCCATCATCAGGATCTCAAAGTGCAAAAAGCATCTCTAGAATAAGCGCTCCTCTGCCAGAGCTCTTTAATGCGGCTTTGCCCAAATACATCAGTTTTCAGCTAGGATCTCCCATCCTTCGCACATCTGAACATATTGGAGGCGAGCTTTTGTTAGCTCCGTCCCTCGATGGTGTCTCGATTATCACGAACCACATAAAAGCTTCTGCAAAGGAGACCAATCTTATCATCGAAGCTCTGATCTTCCTGCCTAATAGCCAAACCCCTAGTCCATCTTCAATCTCTGCTCAGCTTGATTCGCTAGGGCTAATATTCAACCAGTTTTCTTCGATTCAGGGCATTCAGTATTGGTCGGCAAGTAGAAAAATAATGCGCACTCTCTATTTGGAATCATACCGAATCGACAACCCAAAGAGCAGAAATAGAATCAGCGATCCATCAACAGCATCTGAATTGAAAGCTCTTCTTTTAAAACCTATGTACCTCCACCAGAAAGATCAAACATTCGATGCAATAATATTAGAAGTCCATTGTGCTATTACAGATTCTGCCTTTCTTATGACCAACAAGAATATGATCCCTATGCGCATGATCACCATTCCTGTCTTGCCAGAAAATGGGCTTCGCACAGGATTTTTTGCAGCTCCGTCCCCCAATGGTATTCTTCTTTATTTTGTCACTTCAGTTCAATCGCCCTCGATTGCACGAGATCGAGTCTTTGAATCAGCATCAAATAAAGCACTTGCACTTCTGCATTGGTTCATTGAGAAAGCATCCTTCCAAAAACTTATAGATCCCGTTACCATCCCCTGGAATTTCGATGACTTGCCTGAAGATGTTCGAGTATCAGCGATACCCAGCAAGATATGATCGGCTATTCTAGTTAAATCCATTTGCCTTCACAACAAAAATCTATGCTTGAAATGCTATAAAACTATTAAAACCTTCCAAGTCTTGACGAATTAAAATATTATCGATATCGTTCAGAAGATATCTATTCAAAAGGAGAATCTCTATGAGCATTATAGAATATATCGAAGCTCGCGAGATACTTGACTCGCGCGGAAACCCAACTATCGAAGTTGATGTAGTGCTCGAGGACGGTACACTAGGTCGTGCTGCAGTACCATCCGGCGCTTCAACCGGCGAATACGAAGCCGTGGAACTTCGCGATGGCGATAAAAAACGATACCTTGGCAAGGGCGTTCTTACAGCGGTAGAAAATGTAAACACAACCATAGCAGGAGAAATCTGCGGGCTCGATTCTCTTGAACAAATCGACATCGATCGAACTCTGATTGAGCTCGATGGCACTGAAAACAAGGGCAGGCTTGGCGCAAATGCTATTCTTGGCGTCTCCATGGCGACAGCCCGTGCTGCTGCTGAGTACCTTGGCCTTCCACTCTATAAATACCTTGGTGGGGTACACACTAACCTTTTACCTGTCCCAATGTCCAATATTATCAACGGTGGCAAGCATGCGGACAACGATATCGACTTCCAGGAATTCATGATCATGCCTCTTGGCGCAGAATCTTTCCGCGAAGCAGTCCGCATGAATGCTGAAGTCTTTCATGCGCTAAAATCCATACTGAAAGGCGATGGTCATAACACGGCCGTTGGTGATGAAGGGGGATTCGCCCCAGACATCGGCAATGAAGACGCTCTCGATTACATCATGCGTGCTATTGAAAAAGCTGGCTACAAGCCTGGTGAACAAATAGCTATCGCGCTTGATATCGCAGCAAGTGAACTATTCGAAGAAGGGGGCGGCAAGGGCTACCGCTTCTGGAAATCCAACCCCGATCGACTTTTCTCCTCCGATGAAATGATTGAGCTCTATACAAACTGGATCAATAAGTACCCCATAGTATCTATCGAAGATGGCCTCGATCAGAACGACTGGGATGGTTATGTCAGATTCACAAAAGCTCTCGGCAATAGAATCCAGATTGTAGGCGATGATTTCTTTGTCACCAATACCGAGCGGCTTGCAAAAGGCATCGACATGGGCGCTTGCAATTCTATTCTTATCAAAGTCAATCAAATCGGAACCGTCACCGAAACTATAGAAGCTATCAATATGGCAAAGCGAGCTGGCTACACCGCCATTGTCTCCCATCGTTCGGGCGAAACCGAAGACACTTTCATTGCAGACCTAGTCGTTGGTCTAGAAACAGGCCAGATAAAAACAGGCTCGATGTCGCGTACTGACCGCATCGCAAAGTACAACCAACTAATGCGGATCGAAGACGAAATGGAAGGAATCGCTGAGTATTGGGGTCATAAGGTCTTCTATAACGTTTATAGCTGAGAAGCAGCCTAAGGGCTCTCTAGAAGCTTTTTCAAAGAGCTGTCCTTAAATAGCATCCCTTAAGAGTTCCTCCGTCCCCATGCTGCCCGATGATGCGCTGTGCTCCGAGGTTAACTATACCTAAACCTCCGTCCCTCATGGTTACCTCATGACTGCTTTTATAATAAAATAGATAATTATCAAAACCGCCAGAATTCATCATGGAGCTTGTTTCAACAGGCAATGGCATAAGGAGATTCTATGCTCACGCGAAATCTTGAGCAGGCGAGAGAAGCGTACAAACGCAGAGATCCAGAAGCTACGCGTCGTGCACACAGTCCCTCACCGCCCCATCAAGCCGAGGAAAAGCACACGACAGCTCAAGGTAAATATCTTAAGAGTATAATATATGGCGGCCTCGATGGGACTATCACAACCTTTGCTGCTGCCGCAGGTATTGCGGGTGCTTCTCTATCCCCTGGAATAGTACTCATAGTAGGACTTGCTAACCTGCTTGCAGATGGACTCTCTATGTCGATAGGAGATTACCTTTCATCTAAAAGTGAGGCTGAATACGAGGGCGCTGAACGAGCACGCGAAGAATGGGAAGTCGAGAATTATCCCGAAGGAGAAAAACTAGAACTCGAAGAAATTTATATGAGCAGAGGCATGTCCAAGGAAGATGCAAAAGCCGCGGTAGAAATTATCGCTAAAGATAAAAAAGCATGGGTCGATACCATGATGATCGAAGAGCTTGGAATTATCCCCTCGGATGAATCACCCTTTGCAAACGCCATCGCAACTTTCATTTCTTTTGCCCTGTTTGGATTCATCCCTATTGCAGGCTATGTTTTGGCGCTTTTTATGCCTTCGCTCGATTCGATTCGTTTTCAGCTCGCCTGTATATTGACGGGAATAACGTTGTTCACACTCGGAGCATTGAAGACAATTCTGACTGGAAAAAACTGGTTCAAGAGCGGCTTTGAAATGCTGCTAGTAGGAGGTGTTGCGGCTTCTGCTGCCTATCTCGTTGGTTTGGTATTAGGCGGATTAGCTTAATATATTGCGGATTAATTAATTAGGAGGAAGTAATGAAAACAGCCTGCATACTTCTTGCTGAAGGATTCGAAGAAGTCGAAGCCATAACACCAGCCGATTATTTGCGCCGCGCAGGCATCGATGTCAGTATAGCTGGAATTGCTGGAAAGAGGGTCAGAGGTTGCCATGGTATCGTCATAGAAGCCGACTCAGATCCAGAAGCGCTGGATAAAGACTATGATGCAATTGTGATTCCCGGCGGTATGCCCGGCGCTCGCAATCTCGCTAATAATGCTTTGGTTCGCAGTCTAATCATTCAGCATTATGAAAAAGGCAAGCTTATCGCTGCCATCTGTGCTTCTCCTTCTGTTGTACTCCATGCTGCCTGCAACCTGTTGCAAGGGAAAAAGTTTACTGGCTACCCGGGGACAGAGGATCAAATTAAAGGAGGTCATTTCTTTGCTGAACGAGTTGTTGTAGATGGCAACATAATCACTTCGCAAGGTCCTGGAACCGCTGATGAATTTGCGATTTCTATTATTTCGGTACTAGAAGGACCCCAAAAAGCGAATGAAGTCGTTCAGCATGCACTTCTAAAATGATCTTATGTTTCAGCAGGATTACATGCAGTTGCCATGTTTCGCGTTGATAAAGACAGAGACAAAAATAAAGAAGCATTATCTGTTTTCGGCATTGTCCTATTTAAATAAGGAATCATAAATTACGAGGAGCTCATCCAAGTCCCTCTAATCTATTCTAAAGGAGTTTTTATGAATAAGGAATGCATTCAGGCAAAGACAGCGCCAGCTGCCATTGGCCCCTATAGCCATGCTATCCGTGTTGGTGACTTTGTTTTCTGTTCTGGCCAGCTAGGCATAGATCCCAGCACCGGTGATCTTGTCGAAGGCATCGAAGCACAAACAAATCAAGCGCTTAGAAATCTTGCCTCCGTACTCGAAGCTTGCGGTTGTACGGTAGCCAATCTTGTAAAAACCACCATATTTCTCAAAGACATGAGCAGCTTTCCCAAGGTCAACGAAATATACGCGAGCTTTTTCGAGGGTGATTTTCCGGCACGCAGTGCAATACAAGTCGCAGCCCTTCCTAAAAATGCTCTAATTGAAATTGAAGCTATAGCCTACAAGCCATAAGGAGCCTCAGAATGTATAACTTCGATACAATCGTAGATCGCATCAACACCTATAGCATTAAGTGGGATATAGATGAGCTGCCAGAAGCTTGCAGAGATGCAATCCCTATGTGGATTGCAGACATGGATTTTGCTTGTTCTCCCGATATAGTAAAAGCAATCCAGACGCGTGCGGAACATCCAATATATGGTTACACAAAGCGTTCCGAAAATTACTATCAGTCCTTTATTGACTGGATGAGGCATCGCAATGGCTGGAGTATCGAAAAAGACTGGATACTATTTTCGCCAGGCGTCGTACCGGCACTCAATCTGGCTGTCCTTGCTTATACTCAGCCTGGCGATAAGGTTATCATACAGCCGCCTGTCTATAATCCTTTTTCTGCTGCTGTGCTTAATAATTCCCGTCAACTAGTGGAAAATCCGCTTATCATTCGGGATGGACGGTACACCATGGATTTTGAGGATCTCGAGCGCAAGATAGATCCTCAAACAAAACTTCTCATTCTCTGCAATCCGCATAATCCTGTAGGTCGAGTATGGACCAGAGGTGAACTTTCTGAGCTGATCGATATCTGTTCCTCTAGAAATATTCTCATCATCTCTGACGAAATACACTCCGACATTATTCTGGGGACGGAGGTTCATCGCTGCACAGCCAGCCTGTCAGACAGAGCAGCGGCTATTACCATCACCCTCACCGCGCCAAACAAGACCTTCAATCTTGCGGGCCTTCAGATTGCCAATATAGTTATCCCGAATAGCGAGCTTCGTAAGGCCTTTATGCAGCAAGCCACAAATATTGGCCTTAACCTAACCAATACCTTTGGCATGGTCGCGCAGGAAGCTGCATACACAAAAGGAGAACCCTGGCTTGAAGAGCTTCTATCATATCTCAAGGAGAACTACGCTACCCTAAAGAGTTTTATTGAAACACGCATGCCATCTCTCAAAGTCTTCCCGCTCGAAGGAACTTATTTGCCATGGCTCGACTGTCGCGGATTAGGACTCAGCGACTCCGAGCTCCAGGATCTATTCCTAAAAAAGGCAAAGCTTTGGCTCGATGATGGGACTATGTTTGGCACAGGTGGTTCAGGATTTATGCGCATCAATATAGCCTGTCCAAGAAGCTTGCTAATAAAAGCACTTGAACAGCTAGAAAATGCAATAAGGACCAACGCATAGCATAAAGCATTTCTTTGCTATAGAATAAAGCCCTTCTTTATGCTCACATATGTATTGGTTGGTTTTGCTCTAGCAGCCGATGCGTTTGCAGTCTCTGTTTCTGCAGCGGCTTGCGCAAATGCTTTGCCTCTCTTGATTGGCCTTCGCGCGGCATTTATGTTCGGCCTCTTTCAATTCTTGATGCCACTTGCTGGCTGGTCTCTGGGTTCGGCATTCAGCGCTCTTATCCAGAATTACGACCACTGGATAGCCTTTGGACTACTGGCCATAGTGGGCAGCAAAATGCTCTATGAGGCTATTCATATACAAAGAAAATCAAACTGCATTGATACAGAAAACAGTTCCACTGCAAAAGCCACAACGATTGCTGGCATAAATCATGGTGCAAATGCTGCTGCTAACGGGATTATGAAGCTTAATACATTACTAGTGCTTGCTTTTGCTACAAGCATCGATGCAATGGCTGTAGGGCTATCCTATAATCTTCTTGGTATGCCAATCATGCTACCAAGCTTTATAATCGGTACGATTACCTTTATCGTATGTATAATCGGAATCGAATTTGGCAGGCGGCTTAGGAAACTAATTCAAAATTGTGCAGAAATAGTCGGAGGCAGCATTCTCATCATTATCGGATTTAGAATCCTAATTGACCACATCATAAAAGGGACTTAATGTAATAAAAGAGCATAATTCTTATGGAAGGATTTTATAAAGTAACCTTCTAAGAGAGCTCTTTTGCAGATTTTTTGCAAATTCATCTCAAGAGGAGGTTTCTATGGAGACTTCTTCAAATCATCTGTCTTATTCACAAATTCAGTCTTACGATGAGATTAAGGCGAACGAAGTCTATTGCCTTCAAAATCCAGGCGGCGTGATCTTCCTTTGCACGCGCGGCTCTGTCTCTAATTCTGAAACCTCCGTCCCTCATAGCCCCATCCCTCGAGATTCTGTTTCCATTGGCTCTACCTCCGTCCCTCAAACCTCCGTCCCTCAAAATTACCACAATCTACCCCAGCGCTATGATTTTGCACCGCTTGCTTGGTGCATCCCCTACGAATACGAGCCGGTGAGCAAGCTGATTATTGTCTGCGACACTTCACACAAGACTTTCCATGATGTCAAGGAGAATAGCGTATTTGCGATCGCCTTCCCCTCATTCGAGATGCGATCTCTTATCCAGCATGCTGGCTCGGTGAGCGGATTCGATGTTGATAAATTCGATCATTTTCATGTGCCTCATTTTTGTGCAAAAACGATCGATGTTCGCATTCCTGAAGGAGTTGTGGGCTGGATGGAATGCTCTCTCGAACGAATTATAATAGAAGGAACATCGGGTATTTTGCTGGGCGCCGTCATCAAAGCATTCGCCATTGCTGAAAGCTGGAAACACCGGATACATTATCTGAACGATCCAATCTGGTATAAACCGGGTGATTTGATATCTGAATAATAACTGGAGAGCCGAATATAGAATAAGGATTAGGAGCAAAGACCAAATAATAATGGTCAAAGAATAAGGAGGTTTTTGACTTATGAAAAAAAGACTGCTTGCTTTATCGATCGTATTTTTGTGCGCTTCTCTGACCGTGGTATTCGCAATACCAGGTATTAGCTTTTCTGTGAATAGCATCAAGACAAATGGTGACATAATCGCAGGAATACCGATACCTACGGGAGCAGACATTGGCCTTGAAGTCCCTCTTGGTTCTGGTTTGTATTCGGTGACCTTTCGAGCAGCAGGTGGTTACGAATCGAGAATGATCCTGCGCAATGCTGCAACCTCCGTCCCCATTGTTGCCCCATCAGCAATCGACAACACAAATCGATTCTTCTGGACAAATGCTATGGCAGAAATTGGCGTCCGGCGCTATCTAGTCCGCGAGGAGATTGGCGGAAAAAATATATGGCTTTTCGGACTCGCTCGAGGTCGATACGAAGATAATGCCACAAGCTTCCCAACTACAGTTTTTGCTGATGCTCAAGGCATGCAATCGATCTCCGCAATGTTGGGCATTGCTCACGATTCTACTTTTTGGCAAGAACCCAATCGAAAGGTTGGCTGGTATGCTGAATTTTCCATGGAATACAGCCCAACATTTGCTAACTTCGCTAGCGCCCAGATGGATTTTGGCCGCTTCAATCTGACCACGGAAGGCCTTATCCCACTCACTCCAGAAGCGGGAACGCTGCGAAATCCTTCTATGATGGCCCCATATATTGTGCTTTATGGCGTAGGGGACTATGCAGTTGGTTCGCATATTCCTCACGAGATTCTGACAAGTTTCGGAGGGATCAAGGGAACCAAGGGGCTTGGCGACATGGTTCGAGGAGCTCAGCCCTGGGGCTATGAAGCGCCGATAAAAGGCTATGCAAGTGTGGAATTGCGTTTCCCTGACCAATCGATCCTAGAGAATTTTGCGCTATATCCTATTGGATATCTATTTGGAGACATAGGTGCTTATGGTGGGTTATATGACAAACCTTTGGGTATGAGCTTTTTAGACAATTCGGGAGTCATTGCATCAGCAGGTGCCGGGGTCTCTCTATCGATTCAGAATTATCTATGGCTCGGCGCTTATGCTGGCTGGCGCTGGCCAATTATCGATCCTCTAGCCTCGACTTATTACTCAAGACCTAGCGGCTTTTTTTGGGGGATTACCTTTGCAGCGCATTATTAAAGCAAGCCTAAGTGCCTGGAAATCTTAAACCAGGAAAAGTAAATAATCGTGCTTCTCAACATCTAATTTGAGGTGGGTTTGTAATGGAGATGAAAAAGCGCTGTCTGTCGAAATGCAAAACTTCTTTCATAATAGTAGTCTTCGTTGCAATACTCGCTTTTTCCATTCAGAGTCTTTGCGCACAAAATCAAGATCCTATCCCTGACTCCCCCATAATTCGCATTGCGACATGGAATGTTAAAGACTGCAGCGCCATTAATCAAAAAACAAAAGAAACATTTCTACTTCACCCTTTTATTGCCGAGGCCATAAAAGGAGCAAGAATCGATGTCATTGCCTTTCAGGAAATCCAAATTGAGGGGCGCAAAGGAGCAGATATCACATTCTTGCAAGATGCATTGCAAGAAATTGGCTGGCCCATGCCAAATGTTGCATGGGCTAGAAGCCCACAGAATGATGATCTTGCAATCTTCTCTCGATTTCCTATCAGTGAATTCCGAATGATTCTCGATCCCTCCAGAGAGCCTTGGCCTCGCCCTGTCTTGGAAACATGCATCGATATAGGAGATGGGTGCTTTTATCTATATACCGCCCACTTCAAGGCTTATGATGATCAAAAATCGCTTTCTGTACGCCTAGCCCAAGCTCAAGCGCTAGTTTCGCATCTCAGGAAGCACTTTGGACAATCGATAAGAGAAGCAGCGATCATTTTAGCCGGCGATTTCAACACCGTCTTGCCCTACGATATGCAGTCTAAAACAGGTACTATCGATCTGCTTCGGTTGCGAGATAATGAAGATCCTACAGATGATTTTTTGAGCCTCAACCTTGAGTGGCTTTACTTCAATCCAACCTACAAATCGAAATCTTACGCAAGTATAACAGACCATATCATTGTTTCGCCACTTCTTGCAGCAAAAGCCGATAGAAATTCTATCGAGATTATCGATCCGCCTCCTGCCGATAAAGGTTTTTCATTATCAGACCACAAAATACTTGTGTTTGACCTCGATTCCAAGTGGCTATTTATAGAGAGATGAGCTAGATTCCAAATACCAAATTTGTGCTATGGCTATGATTTTGCCTATATTTGTTTGAAATCATAAAAAAAGCACCCCGAAAGGCACCAAAAAACCGGAAGGCTCGATAAAAAATTGCCGGCAGTGGGACTTGAACCCACACGCTCTTGCAAGCAGCAGATTTTGAGTCTACCGTGTATGCCATTTCACCATGCCGGCATAAAGAATATGGCGTATTTTGCCGTAGGATGCCTTTGAGAGTCAAGTGCGTTTAGTAACTCAAATTTTTGGCATAATCTATCATGATCAATTAAGATGGTGCTCGATGACTTTGTGCAAAGTAATCAATTCAGCTCATATTCCCTCATGATAAAATCTAACCCCAGGGGTGCACGACAAATTTGTGCAAAGATAGCTAAGCAGCATTTCTTCGAGCCAAGAACAACCTTTACCCTATATTGTAAATAAGGTATAATAATTAAATATGCGAAGGACACAGATGCCAACGCAGCCGCCTTAGGGCTGAACACAGAGAGGGAGGACTGTTTAGTTGGTCCGACGAGTCAAAGGGAGGACTATCAAGCTCCAAGGTTTCAATAACCTAACTAAGTCGCTTAGTTTCAATATTTACGATGTTTGCTATGCAAGATCCCGCGATTCTCAGATCAGCTATCTCGAGTACATAGATGAGGAATACAATTCAAAGCGTCTAGAAAATATCGTTGAAGATGTAACTCAGATCATCAATGCGAAACTTGTAAGCATTTCTACGCAGGACTATGAACCACGCGGCGCAAGCGTAGTCGCGCTGATAAACGAAGAAAATTCTATTCAGCAGGAGCCATCGAAGCCTCGGCTTTTCGATCATGCAGAGGAATTGCTGGATACTATAGAAATCAAAGATCAAGAGTTCCCCCTCGATGAGCTGGAAAAGCAAGCATCCAATGCCCCCAGCGTCGTAGGCCATCTCGATAAAAGCCATATAGCCATCCACACCTACCCCGAATATCATCATCTGACCGGTCTTGCATCCTTCCGTGTGGATATCGATATATCGACCTGTGGCATGATATCTCCTCTCTCAGCATTGAATTATCTTATCGAAAACTTCGATTCAGAAGTTGTCATCATAGACTATCGAATTCGCGGCTTTACAAGAGATACAAAAGGACGAAAAATTTTTCTTGATCATGACATCAACTCTATTCAAGATTATATCGATCAAGAAATATCTAGCCGCTACATCGCTTACGACATAAATTTAATTTCTGAGAATAACTTCCACACAAAAATGCGCAAAAAAGAAATTCGCCTCAAAGATTTTCTTTTTGGCGATGAAGTCAAGAACCTATCGGCCAAAGAAAAAAACCGTATTAAGCGCGCTCTCATTCATGAGATACAGGAAATATTCGAGTGCCAAAATCTCGAGATGCGCAGCGGCAGAATCTGAAAAGTCGATATTTATCGGAAAAAGATATTACTCTCAATAAGGAGGAAATTGCATGCGCACCATAATAGAGCATAATAATCCGCATTGTGGCTTTTTTTATGAAATAGGTTCCGTAATTGTTCATCGCAAGAGTAAATGGCAAGATATCGAGCTTGCTGAAAGTCCTGAATTCGGAAAGGTCTTGCTTCTCGATGGAATCACGCAAGTCGGCTTCAAGGGCGAAGAGCGTTATCATGAGACTCTAGTCATTCCAGCCATGATCGCTCATCCAGATGCGAGGAAAGTTCTCATTATAGGTGGCGGCGATGGTTGCGTTCTTAGAGAAGTGCTGGCATTCAAAGGTGTCAGACAGGTTGTAATGGTCGATATTGATTCCGAGGTCATATCGATCAGTAAGGAGTATCTGACAGAATTGAATAAGAAAGCCTTTGAAGATTCCCGACTCATGCTCGAAATCGGCGATGGCAGGGCTTTTGTAGAGCAATGTCCTGATAATTCTTTCGATGTTGTGATTATGGATATGACCGATCCTTTCGGCCCTTCCGAGCGGCTCTATAGCAAAGAATTCTTCATGCAAGTTCAACGAATATTGAAGGGTCCGGAAGGCATATTTGCAATGCACGGTGAATCAACCATCGCAAGGCCTATAGGCTGGGCATGTATCTATAGGACTCTTAAAGATGTCTTCCATATAGTCCGCACTGCCTTTGCTTTCGTACCCATGTATGGGACTCTGTGGTCCTTTCAGTTTTCCTCTGATGCGACAGATCTTCTTACCTTCTCGAATCCGATAATAAAATCAATGGATGAGCTAGAGGCCCGCATTGCAGAAAAGCGTTCTGAAGAGCCTCGTTTTGCTAAAGCTGCCATGTGGCCTTCTCTCTTTGCAAAAGACCCTACAGCAAAGGCAGCTCTTAGTTTTCCTCAATCATGCGTAATAACAGATAGCGAGCCGCATTTTCCTGATGCTTTTGAGCCCTGATTCTAGGCTTTTTGCCTTGGCTCGCCAGGTCTTTGCACGCTTTTCTTAAGTTTTTCTCTTAATTGGGGATCCCTGATGCGTTTTTATCCTTTATTTTTTCGCTTGCTGCGATTATAGTTATTGTTATGATGTCTGTAGAATCGATGCATGCTGCCGAAGCGCAGATTATCCTTCAGATTCAGACTTTTCTGGGTCTTGGTCTTCGAATTCCCATGACAATTGTATCATTATTTGCATCAGAAGCTTTCGTGATCGCGATTATTCCCGTTGTATACTGGTGCGTTAATCGCAAAAAAGGGGCTGAACTTGGCCTTCTGGTATTGGCCTCCACTTTCATCAATCTCTGGCTCAAGCAAATATTCGGATGGCCCAGGCCTTTCGATATCATTCCAAGCGTAGGGCTTGCAAGCGAATCGAGCTATGGTATGCCTTCGGGCCATTCTCAGCTGAGCGTCGTTTTTTCCGCCTATATCATACAGTTTTTGCCCAAAAAATGGCGACCTTTCATGCTGATAGGCTTTCCACTGCTGATCGGATTTTCGAGAATATACCTAGGTGTCCATTTCCTAACCGATGTCCTCGGGGGTTATCTAGTAGGAACTCTCTTTTTTCTCCTGTATAAGTTGGGGGGACCTGCAATTGAAAAATCGCTCCAAAAAGCCGATCTGCGAATACGCGTCATATTAGCTGCGGCCCTTTCTTTTTTTATGAATCTTATTCTGCCTAAAGAGACAATGATCTCGGGAGCTTTTCTTGGCGCTGCGCTTGGCTTTACATTTGCGGCCCACCGTCTCGCTTTCGACGAGAACGATAAACTCAAGATCAAGATTTCCCGCTATCTTGCAGGATTGGTCACTACTGGAATTGTCTACATTGTCCTCAAAATAGCAAGCGATCCTATCAATAGCCTATTAGGCAATAATCAAGAAAACCTTCTCCGCTTTATTCGCTATGCTCTTGTTGGTGGCTGGGTGAGTTTTGGAGTTCCTTTCTTGTTCTTAAAAGTAGGGCTAGCTCATCGCACCAGCGTGTAACTCTTATCAATCAGCGTGAACACTTTCTCAGCGCCCGGGCTTAAATACACTTTCTTTTCTTTATCGATGAATATCGCATAGGCGTCAGGGAATCGCTTTAATAATTCCATTCCCTGCTCGATGCCGAGAGCGAAAAGCGAAGTAGAAAGCGCATCAGCATCGATGCTGCTCTTACTAACAATCGAGACCGACATAAGGCCATTATCGACAGGGAAGCCCGTCTTTGTGTCCATGATATGATGGTACCACTTGCCATTTTCGATGAAGTAGCGCTCGTAGACGCCGGATGTTACCACGGTCATCTGAGGGCCTTCCACAATGCCAAGGTAGTCTCCACGCTCTGATTCAGGATTCTGGATTCCGACGCGCCAGGAAGTCTTGTCTTTTTTAGTTCCATATACTAAGACATTGCCGCCAAGATCTATTGCGGCGGCTTTGACCCTTGCCAGCTGTAAAATCTTTTCTACTTCGTCGGCTGCATATCCTTTTGCAATGGCGCCCAGGTCTAGGCGCATTCCCTGCTTTCTCAAGAAGACCTTATTAGTGGATGCGTCTAGGACGACATCTTGCCAGTCGACCAAGGCTTTAGCAGCCAAGATATCTTTTGAAGAAGGGACTTTTTCTCCGCTCTCGCCAATATTCCAGAGTTTTACTAATGGGCCTATGCTAGGGTCGAATGCGCCATTGGTGAGCTTGGCATACTCGATGGCTTTGGAAATCACGTAAAAGGTGTCGCTCGAAACCTGGACCGCCTCCTTCCCTGACATTTTGTTTATTTTCGAAACCTCCGTCCCTTCTTTGTTCACGCTCATGCGATCTTCTATTGTTCGCAAGCGCGCAAAGGCTTCGGCTAAGGTAGCGCTGTTCCCTCCTTCCAAAAGCCGGATTGTGCAGAGCGTGCCAAGCGCAAAATCCGTTTTGCTCAGCTCTTTTGCACATAGACGGGAAAGTCTTGCTCCAATGGCACATGCAAGAACAAAACCAATCACAATAAAATGCCATGAGAAGAATTTGGAAGATTTTATCTTTGAAGCTTTCATCCTATTTCATCTTGGGAAATTCCATTTGGCGCGATTTGTCAGGCAGTAATTCCAGCTGGTCCTCACCATATAATACTCAGCCAAGTTCTCGGCCTATGGATGTTCTAGGACCATGTCCGGGAAATACAAGCGTGTCCGGCGAAAAAAGCGCAAGTCTTCTTAGGCTGGCTTCTAGAGCATATATATCCGAATCTGGCCCATCTGTCCTTCCTACCCCATCGCGAAACAATGTATCGCCAGAAATGATGCAGGAACAGTGCGCACCCTGCTCCCGACTCTCTTCTTCGTAGCCATACGAACCAGCCTTGAGTTCAGGCTCATATAGACAAATAGAACCTCTGCTGTGACCTGGCGTATGAAGCACCTGCAAGCTCGTACCAGGCACCGTCATGCCATCGGTCAAAAGAATCTCAGGAGCCGGCAGAGGTTTCCAGGATGCACGAAAATAGGATGGGGCTCTAATTGCTTCGAAAAGCAGGCGGTTCGTTTCCTCGCTTTCTTTTCCAAGATAGCGAGCATCTTCTGGGTGAATGGCAATAGGAAGCTCTGTCCCCCATAGTTCGAAAAGGTCGGGAATAGCTGCTGTATGATCGAGATGGCCATGTGTTAAAACGATAAAAGAAGGCTTAATTCCCTTATATCGCATAAAATTATCGATTTTCTCAGGGTCTGCGCCGGGATCTATGAGGAGCATTTTGCCCTCTGATTCAGCGATATAGCAGTTTTCTCCGATTGGCCCTACTTTGAGACGCCAGATTGTCGATGCCACGTTCTATTACCCTTTGGAAGAGGTTTTCGCGCGCTTCTTAGCTGGCTTTATCTCGAGAGCATGGCCATTCAGTTCTGCACCATTCATTGCTGTAATCACTTTCTGAGCTTCCTCCGCTGGCACTTCTACAAATGAATATTTTTCGAGCAGGTGCACACGGCCAATTGCATCGAGCGATAGGCCTGTGCGCTCTGCGATCTTATTTCTCAGGTCCTGAGGTCTTAGGTGGTGCCGTTTCCCCATGGAGACAAAAAGAGATACTGTCTCCTGCGATGGAAGCTCTTTCATTGAGGATAGTGGACCAGAAGAGATTGCGCTGGAAGGCGCGCCTTTAATTGATTCTGCTGCGGAAGGAGTCCCCATAGATAAGCCTTTCCCCTGTTCGCGACTTGCCTTTTGAGGATATGTTTTTGGGGGCGATGTTTTTTGCTGTGGCTTTGCTCTGGATAGGCCTGCGGCGCGAAGAATCATGAGTGCTGCAGCGTAGGAGCGCAGATGGAAAGGTACTTTTCTTCTGAATGCTCTGCGAACATCTTCGAGGAGTTTCGGGTCCTGCGGATGTCTGAGTTCATCGAGCAGGCCATCGAGAAAGGCTTTTAGAGCTTTTTCGTTAAATCTGGAGGCTGCAGCATCACTATTGTCCGGCACGAATCAACTCCTGCTATATGATGAAATAATGTCTTATATGCGCTAATATACTTCAGTTTTCGCCACTATGTAAACTATAGTATTAAAAACTATAGACAAGAAAGCCTCGCTGCATAACAATATGGGAAAGTTCTATAAACTTTAAAATGATGAGGAAATATGGATAAAAACAACAGGCCAAAGATTTGCCTCTGTATGACGGGAAAGACAATCGAAGATGACCTGCGCGTCCTCGACCAATATCGTTCCGTCGTAGATTGTGTCGAATTACGCGCTGATTGCTTAGATCCAAGTGAACGGTTCTTCATTCGCGACTTTCCTGAAAAAGCCGGCCTCCCTTGCATTCTAACGATAAGGCGATTGAAGGATGGTGGTAAGTTTGAAGATGGAGAGGGTGTCCGACTTGTTCTCATAGCAAGGGCGTTGTCCTTTCCAAAGCCCGACGCTCGAGCCAATTATGCATATGTTGATCTTGAAGATGATTTCAGGGCACCTGTCGTCGAAGAAGCCTGTCGCACCTTCGGAACTCGTATTATTCGCTCTCGCCATTATCTCGATGGAATGCCAGACAGTCTCGATGCTGCTTATGAGGAGCTGACTTTTGAAGAAGACGAAATACCCAGGCTCACCGTAAACCCTCAGAACAGCGAAGATTTCATCCGTTTTCTAGAATGGTGTCTTCAAAAACCAAAGTGTGATCAACTTCTTATAGCTAGCGGAGCTTATGGTATAGCCTCGCGCATTCTATCATGGCGTCTTGGCTCATTATGGACTTATGCGAGTCCTCTGCGGGGTGGAATGGAGGCTGCTGCGCCAGGTCATATCGACCCCTTCGATCTTATCAATATCTATAATTTCGACCTTGTCGATAACGATACGATTATTTACACGCTCATGGGCCAAAACTCTATCGCTCAATCGCTCTCGCCATACCTGCACAACAGCGCATTCAGAAAAATGGGCAAGAATGCTCTTCTTATTCCGACACCTGTTGACAGCTGTATCGATGGGCTAAAGATGCTCGAAATACTTGGAGGCAAAGGAGCGGCAATCACGGTCCCATTCAAGCAAGATATTTTGCCATATCTTTCTTTCCATTCTACTGATGTGCAGCTTATAGGCGCCTGCAATACACTTGTGTGGCGCGACTCGGGATGGGCGGGCTATAACACCGATGCCGATGGCTTCGAGCGCAGCCTTTTGGAATTCCTTGGCAAACAAGATATTTCTGGGTGTAAGGCGACAATTATTGGTGCAGGGGGTGCGGCTAAATCGGTCGCTCTTTCTCTGTTTAGAATGGGAGCCAGGGGGCTCGTTCTCAATAGAACGTATAGCATCGCCCGCGATCTAGCACGAAAATACAACTTTTTGTATGGTCATCTCGACGACAGGGCCATCGATCTCATCTTGGAACATTCCGATTTAATTGTACAAGCCACAAGTGTCGGCATGGAGAATGAAGGCGATCCTATCAGTTTTTATGAGTTCAAAGGCTCCGAAGCTGTTTTCGATTTAATCTATTATCCTGTTAAGACCCTGTTTCTAAAACGAGCCGAGGCTGCAGGCTGTAGAACCATGAATGGGTTCAAAATGCTTTGCTACCAGGCAGCTGGTCAATATAAGCTCTGGATGGGAGAACCTCCACCTCAAATATACTCTCAACTCGAACAGCCAGAGCAATTATAGATCGATCAGTAGTATATACAGTTATCGAGGCAGGCAAGGATTCATTCTTATATAGCATTTTATAGGAGGCATAAATGCCCAAGTCTGCATTTGTCGCGATCGTCGGCAGGCCTTCTGTCGGCAAATCTACGTTGCTGAATGCACTATGTGGAGCAAAGGTTTCTATAGTCAGCTCCGTCCCCCAAACAACACGCAATGCGATTCGTGGCATAATGACCCGGCCTCAGGGACAACTCATTTTTGTGGATACGCCAGGCTATCATCTCTCGGACAAGAAGCTCAATCTGAGGCTTAGAGAGGTTGTTCTTCAATCCCTGTCAGAAGTAGATCTTATCATCTATGTCTTGGATGCGACTCGGGAGCCAGGCAAGGAAGAAGAGGCAATAGCAGGGCTTCTTTCGAAAGAAACCAACCGAACAGTTATCGCCATTAATAAAATCGACAATCCCGAAGCCAGGCCTTTATTGATCGAAGAGTTCGTGATACCTCGCCTTCTTGGAGCAAAGCGCGTTTCCATTTCTGCTGTCGAAAAAACAAATCTCGAATCCTTGATCGAGATACTGTTTTCCCTCGCCCCCGAAGGGCCTTTTTGGTATCCAGAGGATATCTACACCGATCAGGAACCTGTTTTCCGCATCGGAGAGCTCATTAGAGAAAAGGCTATTCTCAATACATACCAGGAATTGCCACATGCTATCGCGGTAGAATATCGCGAATCATCAAAACGTGCAGATGGAGTCCTTTTTGCTCGCTTTGATATTCTTGTAGAGAGAGATTCCCAGAAAGCCATAGTGATAGGGCGCCAGGGCTCGATCATAAAACGCATTCGGGAAGAAGCAGAGGCTGATCTCAAGGAACTCTTCGATTATCCAATAAAGCTGCAACTGCAAGTTAAGGTGGACCCTGATTGGAGAAAGAGCGATTCGAGGCTTTCGCGCATAATCTTTTAATATTTCGAGATTTGAATATTTTGATTGCAACTATTGCGCTGACGTATCTCTATCGCATCATAGTGGCAACACCTTCTTATATTGGATATCGAATCCTTCTATTCCCTCAGAAAAGATTTCATAAAAAGTCCTCTCTGCCAGCGGAAATACCTTCTCGTTAAGAATTTCGAGCTGCTCCGGATCGAATGGCGATAGCACATACCCTGCAACATCATCGTGTTCAGGTCTTCCAATACCGAAGCGAAGCCTCCAGAAGTCCCTTGTGCCTAAGTGCTTCTCCAACGAGCGCAAGCCATTATGTCCACCAAGACCACCAGAAAATTTGTACCCAAAGGCACCAAAGGGCATCTCGAGCTCATCATGGACAATGAGTATTTCATCCATTCCTAATTTATAGAAATGAATGGCTTCCTCGACGCTCTCGCCAGATAAATTCATAAAAGTATGTGGCTTCAAAAAATAAACGGTGGTTGAGCCCAATTCCATTTGCCCAAACTGCCCTTTGAACTTTGCACTCCAGCGCAGTTCCGAGGTTATGCGCATCGAATCGAGAAAAAGCCAAGCCACATTATGTCTATGAAAACGATATTCCTTTCCCTGATTTCCAAGGAATACACATAATTTTATCATGATATGCTCTTTCTTTGTGGGAAGCCATCGAAAGGCCCCTTGAATTTCATAATCGTATGCTTGCCAGAACCCGGCCCATGGCAGTCAGAACCATAGGTGAAGAAGAAGCCCTGTGGTTTTGCTATTTCTCTTAGCTGTTCGTTGAACCTCGCACTCTTGAATTCACTGTTGTACCAGTAGAGCTCCACCCCATCCACTCCTGCATGCCTAAACCATGCAAGAAGAAGTCGCAATTTTTCAGCCTCTTTTTGAAGCAGAGGAAGTTCATCATCCCAGATATGGCCAAGATGAGGAATCACCACAAAACCTCCGTCCCCATGCACCGCTTTTACTACAGTTGCAACATCTGGTTTGTCGAGCTTGAATTTTTTAAAAAGCCCACCCACGAAAAATTTCTTCTTGAATTCCTTGTAATTCATCTCTGGCCTAATACAGCGATGCGCTTTCAAATAAAGGAACAAATCTACCTTGCTCCACGAAATCTTGCGAGCGAGCTCTTCATCGAAATCAAGGCCTGTCTTATCTCTAAAAAGGTCCTGAAAAGAAAGCCCCTTGTCTGGATATAGTTCTTGAGCCGATTTGATGAAGAATTCTAGCCGTGCTCTTCGCTGCTCAAGCGATTCTTGAAGGATACACTTGGTCGAGAGAATCGAAGAATTGAGATCGGCCTCCGGGAAATAGGCCAAGAGCTCGCTCTTGTACTCAATCCGTGGCTCATATATGTCTATTTCGCAAGCTGGAATTGCCTTTAGCGATCTTGCTTCGCAGGCTCGGATAAATCGCTCCGTGCCACCCATAGTATCGTGGTCGGTCAAAGCCACAATATCCAGACCAGCCCGAGCTGCTTCCAAGGCAATATCTTCTGGCCAGGACATTCCATCTGAAAAGCGAGAGTGCAGATGCAAGTTCGAGAGCATTTGACGCTAGTATACAATATTGGAATTTGCCCTTCCATAGACAAAGGCATATCGATTAGAATGAAAATATGTTTCAACTGACAGATGCCATTCTGGAGCGAATTATCTTCGCCATGGAGGATCAGTCGAAAAAGCTGCTCATAGATATGGAAACAGGTGATCTCATAGACAAGATTACTATCGAGAACGAAGATTCATCAGAGCTATATTCCGAAATGGCCCAGAGATTTGTAGAACCGCCTTCATGGGATTCCCGCCGCGGTTTCTCGATTCTTGAAGCTTTCGCTGCAACGGTCACTTCACCGCCCCATCTAAAGATGGAGCTAAATGCGGCGCTAAGAAGGGGCAAAGGAGTCTTCAAACAATTCCGTCAAGTATTATCCAATGATCAGGAGCTATTCAAACGTTATCAAGAATTCAAGCTCGCGGCCATGCGTCCCATTGTGGAGAGATGGCTAGAAGCGCTCCAGGAGGGAGAAAAACTGACAGCTCTCAAGGAGGAGCCAGAGGATCTGCGAGATATAATCGCTTCCGATATCGACTTCATAGTATCAAGCCTTGATGAAATTGCTTTCAAACTAGAATCCTATATCAATTATTGTATAGAAGAATCCTTCGGATCTTTGCCCATAGCTGTCAAGATGAGAGCCCTTTCGGACTTGTTGGGGCTTGTAAGAACAGATAATGACTCAGTGCATATAGCTATGGGAACGATCGATGGTGTATCACCTTTGATAGCAGGCCTGTTTTCACTTCAAGCTTATAAAGGCTCACCTATATGTGTTGTACACGGTGTATTTGGAACAAAAGAAAGTGCAATGCTGGATTTAGAATGGCCTCTTCTCGAATGCATTTCCGAATATTGTATTGAGATCGGAGCAACACAGATATCGCTCGAAGGGCCTTTTTTTTCTTTATCTTTATGCGATAACGCTCTGGAGCATGGATTCTCTCGCTCGGGCACCATTTTCCATAAGGATCTTTGACAATAGTGACAATTTTAGCAAAAATGTAAAATAAAAGCCTGTGAGGAGATGGCCAAGAAATATGGCTAAGAAAAAAGGCTAGGAGCCGCAATGGCAGATAGATGTCAATCAGATATGCTGCCCAATAGGAGGAATTATGAAAAACTGCTTTCTTTTCCCAGGCCAGGGAGCGCAATACCCTGGAATGGCCAAAGATTTCTATGAGGCAAGCAAGGCTGTGCGCGAGCTTTTCAAAGAAGCCTCAGAAGCTGCTTCCATGGATCTAAAGAAACTCATATTCGAAGGCGATGAAGAAACACTTAGGCAGACAAGAAACACACAGATTTCTATGGTCCTGGCCGAGGCAGCTTCAGCTCTCATAGCCAGAGAACAGGGCATAATACCTGCAGGTGCGGCCGGCTTTTCAGTTGGCGAATGGCCAGCCCTTGCCGAGGCAAAAGTCATTACCAACTACGACATGTTTCGCCTTGTGTCAGAACGTGGGAGGCTAATGGAAGAAGCTGGCAATCGTGCTGGTGGCACTACGATGAGTGCGGTGCTATATCTCTCTCCCGAAAAAATAGAGCAGGTGATACGCGAAGCGGGCCTTAAACAATGCTGGATAGCGAATTACAATAGTCCCGTCCAGTGTGTTATTTCTGGAACGGAAACAGATATTGCCATTGCTGAAGAGAAACTGCGGCAGGCAGGGGCCAAGCGTGTCATAAGGTTAAAGGTATCGGGCGCTTTTCATTCGCCGCTTATGCAGGATGCATACGAGCCTTTTAAGGAACTTGTTGAGGCTACACAATTCTCAGACCCGAAAATCAATCTCTATTCCAATGTAACAGGCAAAAAGATGCTAAGCAGCGAAGAAGCAAAGAAATATGCATCGCTTCAGATCATATCTCCAGTCCGCTGGATCGATGAAGAGAAGAATATAGCTGCGGATGGCTATGACTATTGTTTCGAGACGGGGCCAGGAACAGTTCTTGCAGGTCTCTGGAAAGCCTCGGGGTCCACTATTCCATGTATCGCGGCTGGTACTTTGCAAGCTCTTGCGGCCTTTTCTCTATAAAGTATCGAACCCATTGCTTCGATACTTTGGTAATCTCGATACTCTAATAAAATATAAGGAGTAAATATTATGGAGGGCGTTCTATCAGGCCAAATCTGCCTTATTACAGGTGCTTCCCGAGGCATAGGCCTTGCCATAGCAACTCGATTCAAGCAAGAAGGAGCCATAGTCTATGGATTATCCCGCACAAAAGCAGAGGCGGATATAGAATGGATTTCATGTGACGTCACAGATGAATTATCTGTGGAATCCGCTATCGATCAAATCCTCAAAAAAGAAAACCACATCGATATTTTGGTAAACAATGCTGGCATAACAAGAGACGGTCTTCTTATGAGGATGAAAACCGAAGACTGGGAAGCTGTATTAAATGCCAATCTTCGCAGCGCTTTTTTTCTTAGCCGAGCAGTTTCGCGCATCATGTTGAAGCAGCGCTCAGGCTGTATCCTCAATATGTCGAGCGTAGTAGGCCTGCATGGCAATGCAGGCCAAGCCAACTATGCCGCCTCTAAAGCCGGTCTAATAGGCTTTACAAAGAGCCTTGCCAAAGAGCTTGGATCTCGCAATATACGCGTAAATGCAATTGCGCCCGGCTACGTGGAGACATCCATGACTCAAGTGCTGCCAGAGACGGCTAAGGAAAACCTAAAGTCTTCCATTCCTCTCGGCCGACCCGGCAATCCCGAGGATATCGCAGAGGCTGCCCTCTTTCTCTGCAGCAGCTGTGCAGCGTATATTACAGGCGTTGTGCTAAATGTCGATGGTGGCATGGGGATGTAATTATGAGTAAAAGAAAAGTGGTTATCACAGGCCTTGGCCTTGTTAGCCCATTGGGAAATGATGTTCCTACGTTTTGGCAGAATGTCAAAGCGAATAGATCGGGCATAGGGCCGATTACGCTGATCGATTCATCTGATCTTGCGGTTAAGATAGCGGGCGAAGTCAAAAATTTCGATCCTTCCAAGAAAATAGACCCAAAAGATGCAAAAAAAATGGATAGATTTGCCCAATTTGCTGTTTATGCAGCCCTTGAAGCACTGGAGTCTTCCAATCTTCCAAAAGAATCCTTGGATCCAATAAGAACCGGCGTCTGTTTAGGCACAGGCCAAGGCAGCACCAACACCATAGAAGAATCTGTCATACGTCTCGTGGAAAAAGGGCCCAACAGGGTACCTCCAATGACTGTTGCAAAGGGCCTCGCAAACTTTGGTGCTGCACAGATAGCTCTATCTCTTGGAGTACATGGGCCCAATATGACCGTGGTCACAGCCTGTGCCGCGGCAACGGATGCTATCGGCCAAGCAATGCATCTGATCCGAGATGGCTATGCAGATATTATGTTTACTGGCGGCTCGGAAGCTAGCATAGCCCGCATGTGCATGGCGAGCTTTATAAATATTCAAGCTCTTTCGATCCGAAACGATGAACCAGAAAAAGCATCGCGGCCATTCGATAGAGATCGCGATGGCTTTGTAATGTCCGAAGGCGCCGGCATCCTCGTGCTCGAAGAATATGAGCACGCCAAAGCTCGCGGAGCAAGAATATATGCCGAGATACCGGGCTTTGGCTCTACCTGTGATGCCCATCACCTCACAGCCCCAGATCCTGAAGGTCTTTGGGTTTCCAAGGCAATCGAGATTGCGCTCAACGATGCACAGATGAAGCCCGAGGATATCGATTATGTTAGCGCCCATGGAACTGCCACTCCTCTTAACGATCCCATCGAAACAAAAGCCATAAAGAATGCATTCGGCGCCCATGCCTATAAGCTAAAAATTTCCAGCCTAAAATCCATGATAGGGCACTGCATTGGGGCTGCTGGCGTAATCGAGACCATTGCAGCTATTCTTGGCATGAACGAGAATTACGTGCATCCGACCATAAACCTCGATAACCCTGATCCTGAGTGTGACCTCGATTATGTTCCCAACAAGGGCATAGACATGCAGGTTAGCGCCTTTGTAAAGAACTCAATGGGTTTTGGCGGACAAAACGCAGTGCTTGTTATAGCAAAACCATGAACGATATCTCAGGATCCCTCCCTCACCAAATATCTCTGTTGCCTGGCAATCCGGGGCTCTTGGGTGCCATTCCCAAGGCAGAGGGAGTATATTTTTCGATATTCTCAAGAAATGCCACAGGCATGATACTCTGCATATATGAAAAACCCCATGACGATGTCCCTGTAGCTTCTCTGCATCTAGACCCAATAAGGAACCGCACAGGCGATGTCTGGCACTGTTTTATTCCTGGCCTTAGGTCGGAGGTTCTTTATCTATGGCGCGCCGAAGGCCCATTTGCTCCACATGAAGGCCATCGCTTCAATCCATATAAAGTCCTTATAGACCCTTATGCCAAAGCAATTACCGATGGTTCTCTGGAACTCTGCTCCGCCCTTGCCTACGATGAGAAGTCACCAGAGAAAGACCTCTCTATTTCGACAACTCCAAACGATGGTTTTATGCCAAAGTGCGTTGTTGTGGAAGATGAATACAATTGGGAAAATGACACCCCTTTAAACTATCCACTCAAAGATTGCATCATATACGAGACTCATGTACGAGGATTGACAAAGTCTGTTACAGCAAAATTAAAACATCATGGGACTTACCGCGGAGTAGTCGAAATGATCCCGTATTTCAAGAGCCTTGGCATTACGAGCCTAGAACTGCTTCCGGTACAGGAATTCGACTCTTCCGAGCGCTTTAGGCGAAACCCAATCACTGGCGAGAAGCTTTCGAACTATTGGGGGTATTCTCCAATCGCTTTCTTTGCTCCAGAGAGTTCTTACGCCTTCGATGAAGGTGTTGACCACAACAACTATTGCCCTTCCTATCCTGTCAAAGAATTCAAGTACATGGTAAGAGAGCTCCACAAGGCCGGCATCGAAGTCATCCTCGACGTGGTTTTCAATCATACGGCCGAAGGCAATGAGCTAGGTCCAACTTTGAGCTTCCGTGGGCTAGATAATTCAATTTATTACATGTTGGCAGAAGATAAGCGTTATTATCGCAATTACTCGGGTTGTGGAAACACCCTTAATTGCAATCATCCTGTGCTACGTACCTTCATTATGGATTGCCTCCATTATTGGGTAGTTACCATGCATGTAGATGGGTTCCGATTCGATCTCGGTTCGATTTTGGGACGGGATTCACAAGGGAATCTGCTAGCCAATCCGCCAGTAATAGAATCTATAGCGGAAGACCCGATACTGCGAGATACGAAGATCATTGCCGAAGCCTGGGATGCTGGCGGTGCTTACCAAGTCGGGGCTTTCCCTGGTGGACGATGGGCAGAGTGGAATGACCGATATCGCGATGATGTGAGACGATTTTGGAGAGGAGATGAGGGGTTTACTCCGCTCCTAGCAACAAGGATTACTGGTTCAAGCGATCTTTACCTCAAGAATGGCAAACGTCCATTCCATTCAATAAATTTTGTTACCTCGCATGACGGCTTTACAATGAATGATCTCGTATCTTATAGCCGCAAGCACAATGAGGCAAATGGAGAAAATAACTGCGACGGGATTGCAGAGAATTTTTCCTCCAACTATGGCACCGAGGGCCCTTCGAACGCGCCTTTTGTCGAAGAAATACGAAATCGACAGATAAAAAATTTCTTTGCAACACTCTTGCTTTCAATAGGCACGCCCATGCTGCTCGGTGGAGACGAATTTCGCCGAACACAAAATGGCAATAACAATGCCTACTGTCATGACAACGAACTCACCTGGTACGACTGGAGCCTTCTAAAAAAGCATAAAGACATTTATCGTTTCGTTAAGTGTCTCATCGCTTTTCGCAAGAGCCACAATGCATTCAGAAGAGAGGACTTTTTCAGAGGTGTGGAAAAACGCAGTATTGCCACTCTCAGCGCCTCCGGGCAGTCCAGATTGAATCAATCCAAACTAAACGATATATCAGATATAGGAACTCCTCCCGATATTCTTTGGTATGATGAAAACGGCCTACCTCCGCAGTGGAGCAAGATTGGCAAAGTGCTTGTCGCGCGCATAAACGAACATGTCTCATCGAGAGATTCGTCTTGCTCTTATCTTCTAGCTTTCAATGCATCTCCTGAAGCCGTTCAGATCTGCCTCCCCCATGATCATGAACAGGACATCTGGAAAAGAGTAATAGATACCTCTTTCCCTCCACCACATGAAATCGAAGAAGAAAACCAACCTATCCTATCAAACCAGCAGAAGTATCTCATGGCGCCGCGATCTTTTGTTTTGCTGATTTCGATATTCAAACCCGACTAGAATCATAACTTGCCTTCATGAAATTTCATGAATATCTTATAACACGTGAGAACATCGGCAGATAATGAAAAAGCTAACTTATATCTAAGAAAAGGTCTCCGCGAGCTTTCCAGACACAAGCCATTGGAAGCCGTCGAACTATTTCGAAAGTCGGTCGAACTCACCCCGGCCTCCTGCGAAAAGACACTTTCAAGAGCGCTTTACTGGTTGTCAATTGCTCTTCTGCAGCTGAATAAGCGCGATCTAGCAGTAAAAAGCCTTGCAAATGCCCAAAAAATACGTAGACAGGGCTATATCCGCAGATTCTATGTGCGACATGTCAATGGATATGGCATGATCAAGCAGCCAACAAAGGAACTAGATGATCTCTATGCTTTTCTAAGTATTCAGCTTTCTTTTTATTTGCTCAATCGTCCAAGCCATCGCTTTGGCTCTGAGGCCGAGCACTCGATGGTGCTTGCTTTTCTGCTCCATACTTGGAAGAGCATCAAAGGCACCGAAGAGTTTAGATCTCTCGATTGTAGCGAGAAATTATTGCTATTCAATAAACTTAAAATTGATTTTCCCGCTTTTGCTCCATATTCTATCGTACAAAGAAAAAGAGAACGCCAGATTATACCATCAAGCATAGCCTTTAACCAACCTTGCTCCTGCGGATCTGGCTTGCCGTTCATACAGTGTTGTGGGAGGACCCGGGGGATTTCCGAGCTCTGAAAGCGATCTTGTGTTTCAAATTGATACAATCCTCATTGCTTTAAGGCTTAGTATATCAAAACGATACATATTCGCCCTATTCATTAGCAAACAAGCTCCCTTTTTAGAAAAATCCGTATGACTTGCCGCGCCTTATTTCCTTATATCTAAACGAGTTGATGCTTTGCCGTTGAATTGGCACGCTTTTTGCATACTAAATAGTCAAGGAGATTTTGATGACACAAAACAAGAAACTAAAGGAAACACGTTCTGGTGCGGATTATGACGACGAGAATGTGTTGTCCATGTATCTCCGCGAGATAAACAGAATTCCTCTTCTTTCTCGCGAAGAAGAAAATGAATACGCGACTCGTGCGGCCGCAGGCGACGAAAAGGCAAAAGAGATATTGGCTAAAAGCAATCTCAGATTTGTCGTTAATGTCGCAAAAAAGTACCAGAACCAAGGCTTGCCTCTTGCCGATCTTATAGCGGAAGGTAACATAGGACTTCTGAGCGCTATCGATCATTATGATGTTACAAAAGGCTATCATTTTATATCTTACGCAGTGTGGTGGATACGACAGGCAATTCTCAAAGCAATCTGCGAGAAAAGCCGTATGATTCGCCTTCCTCTAAATAGAGCCAATGAACTTGTGCAGATCGAAAAGGCTCGTGCGCTGTTCGAAGGCGATATTTCAGAAGAAGGAGAGATACGTGAAGTAGCCAAGTTTCTCAATATGGAGCCCGAGCATATAAAGGATATCATATCCATTTCGCGTGAACTGATTTCGCTCGATGCTCCGGTATATGACGAGAGGAATTCTACGACTGTAGGCGAGCTAATTGAAAATGAAAAGCATGAAAGTCCAGAGCAGAATGCGATTCAATCAAGTCTGCGCGACGATATCAACAAGGTCCTTTCAACTTTGAGCGCCAAAGAGCGTGAGATCGTTGAATATCGCTTCGGGCTGAATGGAAAGCGTCCTATGAGCCTAAAAGAAATCGGAGATCGCATGCACCTTACAAAAGAGAGAATTCGTCAGATTGAAAAGGCAGCCTTGAAGAAAGTGGCTGTTCCCGAAACCATGGAAATGCTTCAAGACTATGTAGCTTAGAGTTATTGGTATAGTTTAATGTTTTTAGCCCTGGCACATCATCGCCAGGGCTTTTTTAGTGTACAGCAGAGCGTTATACTGCTCTCCATGCGGACATCCGATGAAGCTTCCTTTCAAGATTTTGCTCAAAAAAGCAAAGATTACGTTTCAAAGAGAATCATGGAGATTTTTCTAGAAAACAAGGAATTGTTTGACACTCTGCCTGAATCAGGCAAATGGCTATCCGATGAGATGCAAGATTTCGCGTGTTCTGGCAAGATGCTGCGGGGTACGCTCGCTTTTATAGGATATCGGCTTTTCCATGAGGAAGGCACTTCTATAGCTGATTTTATAGACGATAAGGCTAGATCAGTCGCTGCTAGCTTAGAGCTATTTCAGGCAGGGCTGCTTGTCCATGATGATATTATGGACCACGACCAAAGGCGCCGGGGAAAGCCAACCTTTCACCTGCGGATAAAAAATATGTTAGAAGAAAGGCTCTCTAATTGCAATATAGCCTCAGCTTTTGCCATAGCCGAAGCCCAAGGCATATGTGTCGGAGATCTTTTTTTCTTTCTTGGCTGGCAAGAGATATCTAGGCTCGATTTCAGTATATCCTCTCTATTTGCAAGAGAACTCGCTCTCGTGACTCTCGCACAGATTCGAGACGTGGGCTTTGGATATGACAAGAGCTATCCAGATATCAAGGAAATAATAGAAGTATATCGCCATAAGACTGCTCGCTATACTATTGTCTTGCCTTTGATCGCTGGTGCAATCATAGCGCATTCTTCTGTGACTCACGCCTCAACAGCCAGCGCTTCGATATCTCAGACAGCTCAGCACATGGAGAAATCGATCTTTCCTTTGCTTGAGGCTTTTGGAGAATCCATGGGTATTGTCTTTCAGCTTCAGGACGATAGGCTTGGGTTATTTGGCAATGAAGAGGAAACAGGAAAACCCATCGGTTCGGACCTTAAGGAAGGCAAAAAAACTCCATATATCATTCTCTTAGTGAATAGACTTGAAGATAAAGAGCGTGAACGATTTGATTCTATCTTTGCATCTCCAAAACAAGAATTGAAGGATATCGAATGGATACGCAATATTATCATAGCTAAAGGAGTAGAAGCAGATATTCAGAAGATGATTGATTTATATCTGTCAAAGGCGCAAACCGCCTTTGATGGGTTGTCGGCTTTGCCCTCGATAGAAGCAAAGACTATTTCTCTATTGAAAGGCTTTATGCAATATTCTAGCAAGCGTTCTAGCTAAGAAAGATGGATATTCAAAAGCTTTGCCGCTATCAATATCGTTTTGTTTCACGTGAAACAGCATAGACATTCTGCATATCGCCAAAACACGACACTTGGACTGCCTTTCTTCTAGCCTATCCTTTTTATGGCTACTCTATTCCTCCTCTTGAACTATCTTGTCTATACCTATGACGAAATCAGGTGGTTCTATATTGACAATCCGCACGCCACGAGCGCCTTTACCCATCTGCCGCACAGAGGACACATTGAGCTTTATCGTTTTGCCTGTTGAGGTTATGACCATAACCTCATCTTCTTCCTGCACAGACACGCCCTTTACCACTTCTCCTGATGATTCGTCTGGCGAGTAGATGGTCTGACCCTTGGTGCCGCGCGAATGCACATTGAAGAGCCCATAGTTTACACGCTTCCCAAATCCGTTCTGGGTTATTATCAGCATGGATTCATTGGGATCTACTCTCAGCATAGCAGCTAGCTCATCGGATTCATGTAACGATATTCCTCTTACACCACGAGCGGTTCGGCCCATTTCTCTAACCTGAGACTCATGAATTCGCAGCGCTTGACCTTTTCTTGATATCAGCATCACTTCATCAGAGCCCTGTGTTAAAATAGCGGATATCAGCCTGTCTCCTTTATCGAGAGAAATACCAATTATGCCTCGCGTTTTAGCATTTGTAAATTCTTTTGTTGCAACTTTCTTGACGACTCCCTTGAGTGTTCCCATCAAGATATATTCTTTTTCGGAAAAATCACTAAAATCGACTACAGCCGTTATCTCTTCATCTTCTGAAATCGCGAGAAGCGAACGAATATGAGGCCCCCTTGCTTGCTTGCTCGACTCGGGGATCTCGAGCACTTTTAGCCAGTATGCTTTGCCCCAGCTAGAGATAAAGAGCAGATAATCGTGAGTATTTGCAATGAATAGTTGCTCTACAAAGTCCTCTTCAATTAGAGCGGCTGAATTTGAGCCCTTCCCTCCTCTCCCTTGAGATCTATATTGATTCACCGAGATGCGCTTAATAAAGCCTTTGTTGGAGATGAGTATAGCCATCTCTTCGGGTTTGATTAGATCTTCGATGTTTATCTGTTCGACTTGATTGGGCACAATTTCAGTACGTCGGTCATCTCCGTATTTTTCTGCGATATCGTGAATCTCTTGCTTGATCACGTGGCGGATGGAATTTGGGTCTGAAAGCAAGCCCTTTAGATATTCAATTCGAGCTTCGATTTCCTTTAATTCTGCTAAAATCTTTTCTGTTTCGAGGCTTGTCAGTCGACCTAGTCGCATATCTACAATGGCTTGGGACTGTGCTTCACTGAGCTCGAAGCGCTCGCATAAGCGAGTCTTTGCCGTATCGATATTTTTGCTTGATTTGATTATAGCCACAACTTCATCGATATTTCTCAGGGCAATTACTAAGCCACGAAGAATATGGGCACGCTCTTCAGCTTTTTTAAGTTCGAATTTGGAGCGGCGAGTGACTACGTCGAACCTGTGCTGTACGAAATAGAAAATCAGCTCTTTCAAGTTGAGACATTTTGGCACGCCATCCACTAGAGCCAGGTTGATCACTCCGAATGTGCTCTGTAGAGGCGTGCGCATGAATAGCTGATTTAGCACAATCTTGGTTATTGCTCCCTTTCGGAGCTCAAGAACAATACGGATTCCTTCTCTGTCGCTTTCATCGCGAAGGTCTGATATTCCATCTATTTGCTTTTCGCGCACAAGCTCCGCAATGCGAGTTACAAGCATCGTCTTGTTGAGGGCATAAGGAATCTCTGTAAAGACAATCTGCTCTCGGCCGCTTTTCATCGTCTCTATGATAAAGCGTCCTCGTACCGTCAACCTACCGCGACCCGTTTCGTAAGCTTCTTTAATACCCTGTAAGCCGTAGATAATACCACCGGTCGGAAAATCGGGGCCTTTAACGTATTTCATTAAATCATCGATATTTATTTCAGGGTCATCGATAAACGCTTCTATTGCAAGCGCGGTTTCTCGCAAGTTGTGGGGAGGCATGTTTGTTGCCATGCCAACGGCTATCCCGCTCGAGCCATTTATAAGCAGATTTGGAATGGCCGAAGGCAAAACGCTTGGCTCTTTTAGGCTCTCATCGTAGTTGGGAACAAAATCCACGGTCTCCTTGTCAAGGTCAACAAGCATCTCTTCGCCAATTTTCGAGAGCTTGGCCTCTGTGTAGCGGCTTGCTGCGGGAGGATCTCCGTCTATCGAACCGAAGTTCCCCTGGCCCTGAACAAGTGGGTATCGCAAGGAAAAAGGCTGAGCCATTCTAACAAGTGCATCGTAAAGCGACTGATCTCCATGTGGGTGATATTTACCCATTGCATCGCCGGTAATGCGCGCGCTTTTCTTGGTTGGTGCATTACTCCGAAGTCCAAGTTCATCCATGGCATACAAAAGCCGCCGATGAACCGGCTTGAGCCCGTCTCGCACATCTGGTAAAGCACGTGAGACGATTACGGACATGGCATAGTTGAGATAAGAACTCTTGACTTCTTCTTCTATGGGAACAGGAATAATATTGCTTGATTCCGCCATTCTGATCTGCCTTTATATATCTAGATTCGATACCGCGAGCGCATTTTCCTCGATAAAACGGCGCCTTGGTTCTACTTGCTCGCCCATCAGGGTTACAAACATCTCCTCTGCAAGGATTGCGTCTTCCATGGTAATCCGCTTGATGATTCTTCGGCTGGGATCCATGGTGGTCTCCCAAAGCTGTTCGGGATTCATTTCACCTAAGCCCTTATAACGCTGCACCGAGATCTTGGAAGGGTCTTTATTCGCCTGCAAGAGAATTTTGTCCTTTTCTTCATCGCTATAGGCATAATGTATTTCCTTGTCGAAACTTATGCGGTATAGTGGCGGCATGGCGAGGTATACGTGGCCTTTCTCGATGAGTTCTGTCATATAGCGATAAAAGAAAGTGAGAAGCAGAGTCCTTATATGGGAGCCGTCTACATCGGCATCTGCCATTATGATCACCTTGTGGTAACGGAGTTTCGAAATATCGAAATCTTCTCCAATGCCAGTGCCAAGACTGGCGATTATCGGCTGTAGTTTATCGTTGCCTATAACCTTGTCTAGCCGAGCTTTTTCCACATTGAGCATCTTACCCCATAGGGGCAGAATAGCCTGAAAAACCCTGTCCCTGCCCATCTTTGCAGATCCACCTGCAGAATCACCCTCTACAATGAAAAGCTCACATTTGGTTGGGTCTTTTTCTTGACAATCTGCGAGCTTGCCTGGCAGACTCGATGCTTCCAGAAGATTTTTTCGTCTTGTCAATTCTCGGGCCTGTCTTGCTGCTATGCGAGCCCTGGCTGCGCTGGTGCATTTCCCCAGGATAATGTCGATTACATCGGGGTTCTTCTGAAAATAAAGATCAAGCTGTTCAGATAGAAAGCCTTCTACAATACCTTTGACTTCGGTGTTACCTAACTTGCCTTTTGTCTGGCCTTCGAATTGTGGCTCTAACACTTTTATCGATAGAACGGCAGTAAGGCCTTCGCGCACATCATCGCCCGAAAGAGTCTCCTCTATTTTCTTGCTGTATTTAGATTTCTTGAAGAAATCGTTGACGACTTTTGTTAGAGCATTTCTAAATCCAACAAGATGGGTGCCGCCTTCTTTAGTGTTTATGCCATTGACATAGGTGAACATCGTCTCATTGTAGCCATCGTTATACTGCATGCCGATTTCTATCTCTACTTCATCTCGGGTACCGAGGAAATAGATCACATCTTTATGTATTACGGTCTTGTTTTTATTTAGATATTCTACGAATTCCTGAAGACCTCCTTCGAAGTGGAAGTCAATTCGTTTGGGTTGAGACAGCCTTTCGTCTATAAGAGATATCTTTATGCCTTTGTTCAGGAATGCAAGTTCTCGTAAGCGATTGCTTAGAATATCGAATGAGTAGACTGTCTCTTCGAATATACTTGGATCAGCCTGAAATCGTACTACTGTGCCTGACTTATCTGTTTCACCGATAGCAGCAACCGGTTTTTCTGCTATGCCGCGTACATATTTCTGATAGAATATCTTTCCATTGTTGTGAACATACACCTCGAGCCAGGCTGATAGCGCATTGACCGCAGATACTCCTACGCCATGAAGCCCTCCCGATACTTTGTAATTCTTCTTGTCGAATTTGCCGCCAGCATGAAGACGGGTCATAACAAGCTCGAGAGCAGAAATACCTTCGGTAGGATGGATATCTACCGGAATACCCCGGCCATCATCCTCTACTCTCACAACATCTTGCCTCTCCAGCGCTACTACGATATTTTTGCAGAATCCTGCCAGGGCCTCGTCTATCGAATTGTCGACGACTTCATATACTAGATGATGGAGACCTTCGATACCCGTAGTGCCTATATACATACCCGGCCTTCTGCGGACAGCCTCCAATCCTTTGAGCACTTGAATGGTATTTGCGGAATAGCTGCTAGTCTTAGATTCCATGGTTATCCTGAATTGAATAGTAGAAAATAGGAGTAAGATTTGGGAAAAATCTCATTTCTTATCATATCAAATAGAGAGAATAGAGTAAAGCCAAATGGCAAATTGTTGCTAAAAATCCATTTCTTTATGCTTGTGGATAACTTGTGCATAACTTGTTATTTCATTGTGGTTAGCTTGTGGATTTTTGAGATAATTCCTTTAGCCTAAAAGAAAATCTGGCATATTTAATCGAAACTCAAAATCATTAATCAAGAAATAGGCCCATTATAGGCCGCTTTTGGCCTGTTTCCTTAACAAACATCATAAAATTTCCTCAATTTGCCCTATTGGCATCTTGCACTCAGTGATGCTTTGGTATATAGAAAATTCATGCCTTCTTGTGGAAAACTTGTGGAAATGTGCATAGAGAACCTGGAGATCCTGACGCATGACCGATGATAATGGAACAATTTGGCAAAAAGCTCTCGAAATTGCCAAGTCGCAGGTCCCAGAGGCTGAATTCATCATGTGGTTCAGGCTATCTTATGTTGGATTCGAAAACGGAACTATCCTGCTGCAGGCGAACAATACCTTCCTTAGAGATCAGTTTGTCAGAAAATACAGCCAATTTATGAAGGAGATCATATCATCCCTTCTGGGAATGCCTGTAGAATTGTCTGTTGATGCTCAGTCTAGAGTTATAGAAAATCACATTGCCCTTCAGGCTTCACCTCGAAAAGCAAAAAGCGATATAGTCACTGAAAAATTAATTACAACACGGCCCGATAGCTCTCGCGGTTCTCGCCCTACCAATCTTCAGCCTCGATATACCTTTGAGACCTTCGTTGTGGGAGAGAACAACAATTTTGCTTTCAATGCAGCAAGCGCAGTCGCCGATAAACCAGGAGCTTCCTACAATCCACTTCTAATCTATGGCGGAGTTGGCCTTGGCAAAACACATCTCATGCATGCCATCGGAAACCGCATCGTTGAAAAACATAGTGATTTCAGAATTATTTGCGTCACAGCAGAGGAATTCACTAACGAGTTCATAAAGACTATCCACGATCGCACAACCAATGATTTCAAGAACAAGTATCGCAATGTAGATATCTTGCTCATAGACGATATTCATTTTTTTCAAAGCAAACACGGAGTCCAGGAAGAACTCTTCCATACCTTCAATGCCCTCTATGATTCGAATAAGCAGCTGGTTTTCACGTGTGACCGCCCAGCTGCAGAATTGAAGGACTTCTCTGAACGCCTAAAGAGCAGATTCATGATGGGACTCAAGACCGATCTAACTACCCCAAGCTTCGAAACACGAGCTGCTATTGTAAGAAAAAAGCTTGAACTTTATAAGCGCGACTTCAGCGAAGATGTCATCAATCTCATAGCAAAGAGCATAGAAACCAATGTGCGCGATCTAGACTCATGCATAAACCAGATCATCGCTTACGCTGATCTCATAAAGGTAGAACCAACATTTGAAATAGCACAAAACGTAATAAAACAGCTCACAAATTCATTTATGCCTCCTGCTATCGACGTATCTTCGATAATAAAGACTGTAGCCGATTACTATAAGCTCTCGATCTCCGACCTTAAAGGAAAAAAACGAAGCAAGAATATTGCTCTTGCTCGACAGATAGCAATGTACATAATACGAGAAACAACAGATTACTCCACAACTGAGATTGGCTCTGAATTTAATGGTCGAGATCATTCGACAGTTATGCATTCATGTCAAAAAATCGAAGATCTTGTCAAATTCGACGCTTCTTTCGCTTCTGTGGTAAATCGTCTTATCAAGGAATGCAAAGAAAGGTCATCTCCTTAGGATTAACTATATTAAATATTGTTAAAAACCTGTGGAAAACTTAGCCTATTTTGTGGAAAAACTTTTTGTCTGTGGAAAAAGTGGATTTCTGGCAGTTATTTGCCACAAGTTATGCACATATATAAATCTATATTAATAAAATAAATAATTTAGTTTTCAACATATCCGCTGTGCTTACTACTACTATTACTATTTAATATATAAATAGAATAAGTAATAATAATCCAGAAGAATTTGTGGATAATTATCTTTTTATATGATGCTGTTTATTTTTCTTTTATGAGCTGCTAATATAAAACATCTTGATGGAGGATAAGCCACATGAGATTTGTATGCGATAGAGATACTTTTGCAAAAGAGATAGCAATCGCACAGGACATTATCGCTTCGAAAAATGCATTTTCAATTATGTCCAATGTCTATCTTGAAGTCGTGGATTCTAGATTGATCATAAAGGCAACAGACGCCAAGGTTGGCTTCGAGACGGAGATTCCTATTTCAGATGGCGAGCCTGGGGCGCTTACGGTATTCTGCGACAAGCTAATGGCGATTACCAATTCAATTCCCGAAGGAGACATGATTCTAGAGCAGCATGATTCGCTAATTGAGATCAAAACGCTCTCCAGGAATGTACGCTTTCAACTTAAGACAATAGCTGGGGACAAATATCCAGTTATTCCAGATATAGAAGAGAATCAGTATTTTCCGCTTAAGGCTCGTGACTTGCGAAAAATGATAAGCCAGACCATTTTTTCTGTTTCTAATGATGAGACAAGGTTCTTTATGAATGGTGTCTTCATCGAAAAGCTTCCCGAAAGCGAATTGGTTATGGTAGCGACAGATGGCCGTAGACTTGCTTATATATCTATAGAGGAAGGGAATATTCCAGATTTTCGCCCTGCGATAATTCCGCCCAAAGTGCTGTCTGTAATTCTAAAGCGCGCTTCTGACGAAGGTCAAATATACATGGCTATAAGCGAGAAGAATGTTTTCTTCCGTTTTGGTAATTACGAGTTGACAAGCTATCTCATAGAAGGGAGATTTCCAAATTACCAGAAAGTCATTCCGCAAAATCAACGTCAAAAGTTCACTGTGTCAAAAAATGAACTGCTTTCGGCGCTTCGGCGTGTTTCACTTTTTGTCGAGAGATCGAATAAAGTTATTTTTGATATTTCTAGAAGAGGCCTGGTCATTAAATCCGAAGAGACAGAGCTCGGCGCGGCTCGCGAAGAGCTAGCTTGTGAATATGATGGCGATGACGTGGTAATTTTTCTGAACTTAAGGTATTTAGAGGATCCTCTTAAGGTTATGGACAGCGAGAATATCACTATCGAGTTCAGCGATCCAACTAGAGCAATCACTCTGAGGCCTGAGCCTGCCTCGAACTATTTCCATGTCATGATGCCTATACAGCAGCCATAGATGGCATTCGAGCATATACGAATTGCCCAATTCAGGAACATAGAAGAAGCAGAACTGGAATTGGGCAGCGGCAATATCTTTCTTCTTGGTGAGAATGGTCAAGGAAAAACGAACTTCCTTGAAGCCTTGTACTGCCTGAGTTATGGTAATTCCTTCCGGACTCATCAAGACCGAGAACTTATAATGCACGGGAAATCGGATTTTCTCCTGCGAGCTGAATGGAGTGAGCCAAGCTATATAATACGCGATCAAATATCGTTTAGATATCTACCAGAAGGCCGTAAGGAAATATTGCTCAACGAAAAGCAGCTCTCTGACAGAAAAGAGCTTGTCGCCCATAATCCTTCTGTTGTGTTCTGCCATGAAGATCTGGCTTTTGCCTCCGGAGCGCCTGAGGAGCGGCGATTCTTTTTCGATCAATGTGCTGGTATGCTTTGGCTCGAATATATCGATTTGTTACGTTCTTTTAGGCGATTGTTGAAACATCGAAACGTAGCATTGAAAACCGATACCTTTAGTGTCCTTGATACGCTCGACGAACAGCTTGCGCGCTATGGCTCTGAGCTCATGTTATACCGCAAGAAACTATCGCGCCTTTTTGAGGATCATTTTCCAGAAAGATATGAGCAAGTCTCTCAACTGGGGACGGAGGTTTCGATTCAGTACAGACCAAACTGGCCCGAAGAAGCATCTTTGTCCGAGATTGTGGAAATCTTGGCGCATAGACGGCAGAGAGATATCGAAGCAGGCACGACATTATCGGGGCCACATCGTGACAGATGGGTATTTACCACTGAAAGCCGGGATTTTTCTGCTTTTGCGTCGACGGGTCAACTTCGACTGGCCTCTCTTGTTTTGCGTGTAGTACAAGTATACCTTTTCTCGGAACTGTCTCAAAGCGGAAAACCTCGGTTTCCGGTGCTTTTGCTTGACGATGTGCTTCTGGAGCTCGATGTGGCAAAGCGGCGAAGGTTTTTTTCGCTCCTGCCGGCAAAAGATTCGGGCGCACAATCGGTTTTCACCTTTCTGCCCGAAGAACCATGGCGAGAATATGCAAATCGGTCTACAATAGTTTACAAGGTTAGCCATGGACGATTCTCGCGTGAAGAAAGCATCTGAGATTCTTTCTCGTTTTTTCGACGACAATGTGTTCGAGGCTGCTACGCAATTTGCGGCTTTTAGATCGACGTGGAAAAAGATCGTTGGTGAGCGTCTTGCCGATCATTCCAAGCCTAAAGGTATAGCGCATCACTGTCTTATCGTCTCCACCGAACATTCAGGATGGATCCAGCTTCTGCAACTGAACCAGGAGAAGATATTGGCGCGAATATCGAAGAGCTATCCTGAGTTGGAGATAACCGGGCTTGCTTTTACGATAGAAGACAAGAAAGAGGCTTCGTCGACGCTAGAGCCTGAGTAGTGCAAAGGCGGTTGACCAAAGGCTCTTTTGCAGTCTATACTCCAGCGCTTGATTATGCAATTTTCCGGTTGCAGTGAAAGATCTTAGGAAGGGCGCATGCAGCCGTTTACGCAAGGAGAATAGACCATGAAACGCACCTATCAGCCGAGCCGAGTTAAGCGCAATAGAAAATTCGGTTTTCGTGCCAGAATGAAGACTAAAAGCGGCCGTCAGATTCTTAGCAGAAGAAGAGCAAAAGGCAGGATAAAGCTCTCTGTCTCAGATGAGAAGAAGAAGTACTGAAAATACCCAGAGCGGAATTCAGGAGGAACGGCAGGATCGGAGCTTTCCGAAGAGCCTTCGGGTGAGGAAAACCAAGGAAATCGATCTAATTTTTGAGAAAGGAGCGCGGTTTTCCTGTAAAGGCATGAGAATGCATGTCCTTCTAAAGGAAGGGCAGGAAAGCCGAGTGGCATTTATTGCAGGGCGCGCTTTTTCTGGCGCAGTAACACGAAATAGAGCAAAAAGGCTAGCCCGAGAAGCTTGGCGACATATTCGTAATTCTGTCAAGCCGGGGTTTGATATAGTATTCGTGCTCTATCCTGGGCTTGAAACATTTGTAGATTGTTACAGCGCAATGCAGTATCTGCTTCGCAAGGCGGATTTGCTGTTATGAATATTATCAAACAAATATTCTCGTTTCCTTTATTGATAGCAATACGCTTATACCAGCTCTTTATTTCACCTCTTTTTCAACCATCGTGCCGCTTTTACCCTACTTGTTCTTCTTATTCGTATGAAGCGATCCATAAGTATGGACCCTTGAAAGGGCTTTTGCTAGCTTTCAAGAGAATAATTCGCTGTCATCCAGGAAATCCAGGAGGCTATGATCCAGTACCATGAATGAAATTAATGAACAGCAGACCACCTCGAAAGAAGAACGTAGACGCATGATTTTAGCTGTGGTCCTATCCACGGTAATCGTAAGCGTTGGGTTTATTGTGCAGAATATACTTTTCCCGCCCGCCACTCAGCAGCAAACAACACAGAGTTCTGAACAAACAGGAGCGAATGGGCAAGCAATACCGCAGGAGCCGGGCTCAGCAACTCCTTCAAAAGCGCTGCCTTCTATTATCCCAATATCCACCGAGAACGCTCCTATAGCCAACATGATACCTGTTCCAACCACCGAAGAGCGCTATATTGTCGAGACCGATGTTATTCGCGCGACATTTACCAACGCGGGCGGAGAACTTGTCTCGTTAACCTTGAAAAAGCACAAGGATTTGAGGGATTCAAGAGGCGGAGTAGACATGGTTGTTGCTGGCTCCCAGGGTGCGGATGGGCTTTCTGTCTCCTTTGGTAAATCTTCCATACCAATGCGCGAGCTTATGAACGCCCAGTATCTAGATGAGAGCAAGAAGACAATTGCCTTCTCGAGGATGTTCGAGGCAAAGATGGCAGGAAGCGACGAAAAAGTCCCCTTTATATTTAAGAAGATTTTTTCGTTCCGCGATGGAGAATATCTATTTGGTCTTGCGATTAGCATAGAACAGCCCGAAGGCAAGCCTATTATTCTGGGAACAGACGGAGTTGCCTATAGAATCGACCTTGGGCCACAGATTGGTCCTCGCTTCGATCAAATGCCTAAGAATGCTGATTACCGAAAATATATCGCCGAAATAGATGGCAAGAAAAAGAACCAGAAGCTCAAGCCCAACACCTCAGACACCATAGCACCGAATGCAAGTTGGGTGGCATTATCTGGCAAATACTTTACATTCATCGCGGCTCCACAAGCGCCCTTATCAGCTTACGAAATATCAACTAACCAGGATCCGCTTATTAACCAGACCAATAGTCTGGGGCTTTTGCGAAGCACGTTTTCCGGTGCTTCGATTATCGATACTTACTATTTCTATTTTGGGCCCAAGACCTCGGCAGAGTTAGGGAAGTATGAGTATGCGGACAAGAATGGATTTGGTCTTTCCAACCTAAAATTAGAAGACGCCATGGAAGGATCGGGGATTTTAGGATGGCTGGAAAGCATATTGAAATTTTTGCTCAATGTTTTTTATCGCTTAATTCCTAATTACGGTGTAGCTATCATTCTCGTTACAGTGCTGATAAAGCTGTTATTTTACCCGCTTACCAAGAAGGGGTCGCTCGCTACGGCGAGAATGTCGGAGCTTCAGCCCAAGATGCAGGAATTGCAAACCAAGTATAAGAATAATCCACAGAAGCTCAATCAGGAGATGGCCGAGCTATACAAGCGAGAACATTACAACCCAATGTCTGGCTGTCTGCCAATGCTAATCCAATTTCCCTTATTCATTGCAATGTACAATCTATTCAACAATCACTTCGAGCTCAGAGGAGCAATGTTCATACCAGGCTGGATAAACGATCTATCTTTGCCAGAAAGCCTTGTAAATTTTGGCAATTTTAGAATACCTCTTCTTGGATGGAACGATTTGAGGGCATTGCCCATCATATATCTATTTAGCCAATTATTGTATGGCAAGTTCACCCAGGCTCCTCAAAGCACCCAAAGCAACAATCCACAGGCTAATCAGATGAAGTTCATGATGTACGGTATGCCTATCATGTTCTTTTTCATTCTTTATGATGTGCCTGCCGGGCTTCTGATCTATTGGATTACAAACAATATCCTGACGATTGCTCAACAGGTGCTAATCAATAATATGATGAAAAAACGCAAGATAGCCAGCGCCGAAATAGCAGCTGGAGGAATGCCAGCTTCTGGAGCAGTTAGTGCTGGTCCGCGATTAACGACAGGCAAGAGCTCCGCGATAGATACAAAAGCTAAGACCGTTGGCAGAGAACCCGCAAAAGAAGGTTTTTCGGAAAGAGTGACAAAATGGCTGGAAAAGCAGGCCGCTGAGGCTGAAAAAGCAAGCGGTTCTGCTTCTGCAAGAAAAAAAGGTGAAGGCCGCACCTCTAGTTCTGATAGATTGTCAGAACCACGGAAAAATAAGGCCAAGAAATAGACCATTGAATCTTTCAATCAGGAGCGATCCAAATGATATATGAGTTTGAAGGCAAGACCGAGCGCGAGGCTATGGAACTAGCCACTCAGGAGCTCGGCCTAGATACAAGTTCGTTCGATGTAGAGATCATCGAAAACCAAAGTGGCGGCTTGTTTAAGAAAGGAAAGGTACGCATCCGAGTCCATACCAAAGATGCTTCCTCTGTGAACAATCGGGCAAGAGAATCCGATGAGTACAATGAATTCGATGAAAAACAAGAAGCTCGAGAAGAGAGGCATATAGAGCCCCTTCCCATGGATGATTTCGAGAGCAAGATTGTTGAGTGGACTAGTGAGGTGATCAATTTGATGGGTTACAGCGCTCAAGTCTCTATTGCTTTTAGGGAACCCAACAAGCTTGGCCTGCGTATAGATACCGACTCCGCCTCGATTCTTATCGGGAAAAAGGGTAGGAACATCGATTCGTTGCAGCTTTTAGCAAATGTCTATGCGGGCAATCTTGGCCATAGCGACATCAAGATCGTCCTCGATTCCGAGAATTACCGTTTGCGACGCGAAGAAGCACTGGTCAGAATCGCATACAAAACCGCAGAGGAAGTGCGTAGCACAGGGCGTTCCATACTGCTTGAGCCTATGAATCCTTTCGAGCGTCGAATTATCCATACGACCCTCAATGATATCATTGATATAGAGACAAAGAGCGAGGGAGACGGCCTCATGAAGCAAGTACGTGTAATGCTGAAAGGAAGAAATTAGCAAGCATTTTTGGACCTGACCTGAGAATAAGGAAGAAAGCGCCGCAGAACAATATAGCGGCGCTTTTTTAAGCCCACTTCGTTATGCTGAGATATCTTGTTCCTATGTTTCGTTCTGACATTCCCCCAAACCTTTCGTTCAAATATTCAATAACTTTTTATCTTTTTATTGTACAACGAATACTTATGCTCTTTTTACCTTGACCACAATCGAATACTGGTGCTAATATAGCTCGATTTTGTTATAATTTTCTATCATTTTACATTGGATGCGAAGAGGATTGGATTCTTCGCGAGATCAAAGTAAATCTTCAAAGGAGACCTTTCCACTATGTCAATCAGGACATTCAGGGGCGGGGCACATCCGTCCGAGAGAAAGGATCGCTCGCAGCATGCACCAATCGAAAAGGTGAGTTCTGTGCAGCAGGTGGTGATCCCTGTCAATCAGCATTTTGGTGCCCCAATTCAACCCCTAATCAAGGTCGGAGATTTTGTGAGGGCTGGGCAGAAGATAGCGGATGCAGAAGGTCGCATGACCGTACCTATCCATGCATCGATAGCAGGTGTGGTTAAGAAAATCGAACCGCGGATGCAATCGAATAACACAGAAGGTCTATGTATAGTAATCGAGCCAAAGGATCCACCGGAAGGAGAATCCGATAGGGAATTCATGCATCCTCTTGATCCTTTCGCTTGCAGGAAGGAAGAGGCGCTCGCGCGTATTCGCGAAGCAGGAATAATTGGCATGGGAGGAGCAGGATTTCCGGCTCATGTCAAGCTCGCTCCCACAAAGCCAATCTCTTTAGTCATTGCTAATGCGGCAGAGTGCGAACCTTACCTGACAATTGACGAAAGGACTCTCCTTGAGATGCCAGATAAGATCGTCGATGGTCTTTCGATAGTGATGAAAATTATAAGCGCATCCGAAGGTATCATAGCTATAGAGGAAAATAAGAAGTACGCAATTCCGCTGGTTCAGAAGGCCATCGAAGAGAATCCGCAAGTTAAGGCCGGCATGAAGATCGGTATTCAAGTCCTGAAGACCAAATATCCACAGGGCGGCGAAAAAATGCTTATCACGGCTATCACGGGCAGGCAGGTACCTTCCGGTGGTCTCCCTATGGATGTGGGCTGTGTGGTATCGAATGTGGGAACTCTATGTGCAATTGCTGACGCATTCAGAGAAGGAAAGCCACTTATAGAACGCGGATTTACAGTGACCGGAGGAGCTTGCAAGACTCCAAAGAACCTCATTGCACCTGTTGGGACCGTGGTGGCCGACCTTGCCAAATCCGGAATAATCGATATCGATGAAGAAACGCTTTCCAAAGTTGTCTTTGGCGGGCCAATGATGGGAGTTGCTGTACCGAGTACGGACATTCCGATACAAAAGAACACTTCGGGCGTGCTTCTAATGAGTGTCGAAGAAGCCTTGCGGTTTGAGGAAAAGACCTGCATCCGCTGTGGTAGCTGTATTCGAGCTTGCCCGATGAAGATTAGCCCCGCCTTGCTCGCTATTGCGATCGAGAGCGATAACTATGGCGAAGCTGAGAAGATCGGCCTTCAGGATTGTATCGAATGTGGTGCTTGCTCTTTTGTATGTCCAGCGCATCGTTATCTTGTGCAGCGCTTCAGGGTTGGGAAACAGGTGCTCCGTGCGCTGAAGCAGAAGGAGGCACAGAATGTCAGATAAGAAAATCATACTATCTTCCAGCCCACACACATTCTCGCCAGTCGATACGCCGCGCATTATGCTTTCTGTTGTAACGGCATTGGTGCCAGCGGCGGCCTATGGTATATATCTCTATGGATTGGCCGCCCTTGGAGTCATTCTTACTTCGATTACAGCGGCTGTGCTATCGGAATTCCTATTTCGAAAGCTTATTAAGGCTAGCACAACGGTTGGCGATTTTTCAGCTGTTGTCAGTGGGCTTCTGCTTGCGCTAGTTTTGCCTCCAGGCACTCCTCTCTGGATGGTTGCGCTGGGTGCTGTCTTTGCGATTGTTGTAGCAAAGGAGTTCTTTGGTGGGCTCGGCGCGAATCCCTTCAATCCAGCGCTGATTGGCCGCGCTTTTTTGCTCATGAGCTTCCCAGCTGCGATTACTAGCTGGAGCATGCCAAAAGGCCTTGCATTGCCAGCCGATGCTATTAGTGCTGCCACACCGCTAAATCTAATCAAGCAGGGCAACTCATTGGTCGATGTAGCCAAATATTTCGGCGCGAGCGATATCGGGGCATTTTATCGTCAGCTATTCATGGGATACCGTCCCGGTACCATTGGAGAGAGCTCGATTTTGCTTGTGCTTTTGGGTGGGCTTTTTCTTCTTGCCATCGGAGTCATTCAGTGGATAGTGCCAGTATCGGTATTAGCATCTACATTTGTGTTCTCATGGCTTTTGGGAATGGATCCAGTGTTTAGTTTGTTGACTGGAGGTATAGCATTTGGCGCTTTCTTTATGGCAACAGACTATGCTACAAGGCCACTGACAGAAAAAGGCCAGGCTCTCTATGGTATTGGTATTGGTTTGATTGCTGTTCTTATAAGGAAATTTGGCGGATATCCAGAGGGAGTGACCTATGCGATATTGATCATGAATGTTCTGACGCCTTTTCTCAATAAGCTCCGAACGAAAAAATATGGCTTTGTGCCTCCTCCCAAGCCTGTTAAGCCATCCAAGGAGGCTACAAAATGAAAAAGACTAAGCTTGGCTTGATCCTTATGCTATATGCCTCGATTGCTTGCGCAAGTCTTGCGGTTGTCTATGCCTTTACCAAAGACAGCATCGAAAGACAAAGCGAAATTCAACTGCAGACCTCCTTGAAAGATATCTTTCCGCAGGCAACTACCTTCGAGGTTGTCGAGGATCTTACAAGCCCAGAGCCAAATATCAGATTTGAATCGGTATATGAGGTAAAGAGCGACACTGTGCCTCTGGGATTGGCCATAAAGGCTTCAGGTCCAAGTTATGGAGGGAATGCGACCCTCTTAGTTGGCATTGATTTGCATCGCAGCATAGCGGGAGTAAGGATAATGGCGCTCAATGATACGCCGGGTCTTGGAATGAATGCATCTAATCCGACTTATTATGTGGATAAAGCCAAAAAGGTGACGTTCTTAGGTCAATTCGAAGGAAAGTTTCTTACGGATCCCTTTGAGGTTAAGAAGGATGTCGCAGCGATTACGGCAGCAACAATAACGTCGAAGTCTCTCACCAAGATCATTAAGACCGCAGGCGATGCGGCAATCGCCTATATGGATCAGAAAGTTATGATAGCGTCGATGGAAGGCGAAAATCAAATCAGCGAAGAATCTGTTGGGGGATTTCCTGCGGCTTCCACGGGATCGTCCATAGGCGCATCGATAGGGACAGCCAAAGAGAGCGCCCGGCCCCAGGCAGGAGGCAAGTGAGAATGAAAAAGCTATATTCAATTTTCAAACAAGGTATCATTTTTGATAATCCTTTATTGATGCTGATGATCGGGCTCTGTTCTGCCATTGCGGTAACGACGAATGTATCGAATGGCATTGGCATGGGTCTAGCAATGACTTTTGTCCTTCTTTTTTCGGAAATAATAATCTCCTTATTCCGAAACCTTATTCCTTCGATGATCCGAATGCCCGTATTTATCATTGTTATTGCAGCGTTTACTACAATTGTCGACTTAATGATGAAGGCTTACTTTCCCGATCTTTCGAAGAGCATGGGCGTATTCATCCCATTGATTGTCGTCAACTGCATAATAATGGGGCGCGTGGAGGCCTTTGCGTCTAAGCAAAATCTGCAATCGGCGATTGCCGATGCGCTGGGAATGGGACTCGGCTATACCTGGGTTCTTATCGGTCTTGCTGCAATAAGAGAGTTGCTTGGAAATGGGACTTTTGCGGGGATTCAAGTCATGCCCGCCTCGTATGAACCGATTCTCTTCTTTATTTTACCGCCAGGAGGATTCTTTGTTTTCAGTCTGTTTATTTCCTTCAATATCTGGCTCAAGAAGAAAATGGAGGCATCTGAGCGCAAAAAAGAGCTGGTTTCTAAGAAGGAGGCCGCATAATGGATCTTGGCAAGATTCTTCTTTTGTCGATGTTGGTAAACAATATCGTGGTAATGCGCTTTATTGCGCTTTGTTCATACATAGGAATGACAAGCGATCTGGGCCAATCGATGGGCATGGGCTATGCCGTAACCTTTGTGACCGTGCTCACAACAGCGGCGACATGGCCTATCTACCATTATATTCTTGTGCCGCTCAATCTGACTTTCCTCCAGATTCTGGTATTCATTCTAGTCATTGCAAGCCTAGTGCAGCTCGTCGAATTCTATCTAAAGAAGAATATTCCTGGTTTGTACTCGGCAATGGGCATCTATTTGCCGCTCATAACGACAAACTGTGCTATTTCTGCAGTGACTTTCGAAAATATCTCGAATAATTATAATTTTATTCAGTCTATTGTATACGCGATTGGCGTATCGCTTGGTTATCTTTTGGCAATGATTCTCCTTGCCGGCATAAGGGATCGAATGAAAACGAGCCCTGTGCCGAAGTTTTTACAAGGAACGCCGATACTTTTTATGGCTACATCCTTGATTGGAATAGCGTTTATGGGTTTTGCAGGGCTCATCAAATAAGAGGATATCGAGATGCTTATTACAATTCTTTTGACAATAGGATTTTCTGCAGCGCTCGCCTTTATCCTTGGCGTGGCCTTGGGCTTCTTCAATGAGAAATTCAAGATCGAGAGAGATCCAAAGATCAGTGAGGTAAGACAGGCCTTACCCGGAGCAAACTGCGGAGCCTGTGGCTATCCTGGCTGCGATGGTTATTCCGAGGCAGTGGCAACCGGTCGTGCTCCTACAACGAAGTGCTCTGTAGGTGGATCGGCTACAGCCGAAATGCTTTCGAAGATTATGGGCATAGATGCCGGGACCGTCGAAGAAAAGGTAGCGGTTCTGCTATGCCAGGGCGCTATCGATAAAACAGTAAAGAAGGGCGAATACAGTGGTATTCCCACTTGTAGAGCTGCAAAATTATCGACCGGCAGCATTAAGGCCTGTGCATGGGGATGTCAGGGATTTGGCGACTGTGTACTCGTGTGCAAGTTCGATGCCATCGAGATGGGAGAAGATGGTCTTCCTCATATCGATTATGACAACTGCACCGGCTGCGGCCTCTGCGTAGAGGAGTGTCCACAGAAAATATTGACGCTTATGCCGCTTACAAAGGCCGGCTCCATCGTCCTATGTTCGAATAGGACAGTTCTCAAGCAGACTGTGCTCAAGAACTGCAAGGTCGGATGTATCAAGTGCGATCTATGCGTGCGTTCCTGTCCAGAAGGTGCAATTTCGATGGTGAATGGCATTCCGGTAACAGATTATGCCAAGTGCAACTCCTGCGGCATATGTGTCCAGAAGTGTCCTACAAAATGCTACAAGCTGCTCGAGACAGATGTGTTTGGCACAAAAAAGCTGATTCCAGTAATGCAAGAAGCCTAGAGATATCACGAGCGAATGCGAAGGTATAAGCCAGGCTCAAGAGAAGACCAGAAATTGCAAGCTTATTTGCATATTCGCGCCATAGTTCTTCGGGCAGAACGGCGCTAAAGACAAAAGAAAGGGTCTAAAAAGGCATATTATGGGCTGTCCATAGGCTGGGCAGCCTTTTTATTTTTGCTTAACAACTATAGGGTCAAAATTCATCAATAATGCACATTGCGCAAGCGAAGGCCTATCGAGATATTTAGGCAAGATTGAAGATCGGATCGAATAGATTCAACCTGGCCTTGCTTAGGAACATAATAATCGTATCTGAGTTCGATGTAGCTACCAAGTCGATGAGCACCGGTAGAATAGAAGAAAGATGACCACCTCAGCCCTCCTGTAGCTAAGAAGAAATCTCCTGGGACGTACAGCCTGCCATCTAGTGTTGGCGACCCAAATGTGAAGGCCGGACCAGCGAACAACGAGATACCAGAAATCTGGCCAAGATCGAGCTCAACAGGAACTCTCACTACATCAAGAGTACGATCCCATTGAACACCTGCCCGCAAGCCTGCGCCAAAATTCTTTGCAATGGGAAGCGAAACCTCTGTCCAACCCGAGATTCCGCGCACAAAGGCCAGAAGATCGCCCTGTAGAAGCATATCCAATTGGGCAAAACTAATTGCGCCTCCCCAGTCTGAGGCAAAGCCAGAAAAACCAGAAACAGGAAGGGCGCGCCCCGCAAATAAAAATCGCTGTTCCCAGCTTTTTTCTCTGAGCGAACTGTGAATAACCCCTGTCTTAGCTCCTATGCTTGTGGCATGGATAAATATGTCATCACCTAAATAGATTCCCACATGGTCGGCTTTTGAAAGAGAAAAGGCTGCTGGTTTCGAAGGCCCTAAACCAGAAGGGACGGAGGTTGAGTCATTAGCGCTTCTGCTCTTGGAAAATGAGTTTGCTTTTGCTTCGAGACTAAAGAAGACGAGATCGCCCGGTTCGAGTTCATTCTTGGGGATGATTAAAACCCATTTGGCAAGCGCATCTACAGAGCGCGGAATCTTTATTCCAGTTGCCTTTAGATAGGAAACATATACTAAGCCAGAACAATCGATGCCTGACTTGGAAGAACCACCATAGCGATATTGAGTACCAAGATAGGATTCCGCAGTGCGGAGAACAGCCTGGCGCGCGCTTGATCTTACTAGCCCAGCTAGAGGTGGAACGGATACAAGAGCAAAAGCAGACTGCAAAGCAGGGACAGAGGAAAGAAAGAAAAGAATAAGTACTCCACGTATCGCTGCCTGCAATAATGCAGTTTGCAGCCTTCTAAAAAGCACTGTCATATCAATATTATCGGAAAAGATTATATTGACATGAATTATTTATTATTTTTGTATCTAATTGCGCAGCGTTGAGGTTTGCTGGGTGCAAGACAAACTTGTACAAAGGTAGTTAAGCGGCATTTCTTTGAACGCACGCTTGTCATGCTTGACCAAGCAAGAAATGAATATTAGACTTTATTAACAAGCCAGGTCGGCAGAAGTTTTCCAAGCGTCCTGGTCCCGCCGATTTATCCGAATTGCGGGCGGGTAAAAATATCAGCTAAAGAGGCCTAAAATGACTCAAGCTCTTCTTCGTCCTTTTACTTCCGAATCTGTATCCGAAGGACACCCTGACAAAATTTGCGATCAGATTTCAGATGCTGTTCTCGATGCTTGTATAGCAAAAGACAAGCACAGCCATGTGGCTTGCGAGTGTTTTGCCACGACCGCGCTTGTAATTGTCGGTGGGGAAATTACAACGCGAACCTATGTCGATATCCAGGAACTTGCACGCTCAGTGGTGCGCGATATCGGTTACGACAGCCCAGAATATGGGCTCGATTGGGCATCGATGGCGGTACTCAACTCTATCCATAATCAGTCTCCCGATATCGCCCAAGGAGTAGATGGGCGTGGTCTCAAAGAATATGAAGGCAAGCAAGGAGCGGGCGACCAAGGCATGATGTTCGGTTTTGCCTGCAATGAGACACCTGAGTTAATGCCAATGCCTATAATGTTTGCCCATAAGATACTTCAGAAGGCAGCAGCGGTGCGCAAGGCAAAAGAGATAGCATGGATGAGGCCGGATGGAAAAAGCCAAGTAACGATCGAATACGATGGATATACTCCTGCGCGTATCTCAGCAGTTGTGCTTTCGCAGCAACATGATGATAAAAATGGCAGCGGGCATTATCTAAGCTATGAAGAGATAAGAGAAACTCTCATCGAAAGAATTATCAAACCCGTTCTTGAGCCCACAGGGCTTCTCGATGCGGGCACAAGATACTTTATCAATCCTACTGGGCGATTCGTAATTGGCGGCCCCTTGGGCGACACTGGACTTACGGGACGAAAGATAATTGCAGATACCTATGGCGGTATGGGGCGCCATGGTGGTGGATCTTTCTCGGGCAAGGATCCCACTAAGGTAGACCGATCCGCGGCATATATGGTGCGCTATATTGCTAAGAATGTGGTAGCAGCAGGGCTAGCGGACCGCTGCGAAATCGAAGTGGCCTATGCCATCGGCGTTCCAGAGCCTATTTCCGTATTTGTCGAGACATTTGGTACCGCCAAGGTCGACGAGCAGGCGATAGAGCGGGCGATTCTGCAAGTATTCGATTTGACACCAAAAGGCATAATCGAGACACTGCAGCTCAAGAATCCCATTTATAGAGCAACATCGGTCTATGGGCACTTTGGGCGCGATAACTTTAGCTGGGAAAAAACCGACAGGACTGAAGACTTGCTCAAGGCTATCCGCTGAGAAATAGCTTAACTACTGGATAAACATAAAGGCGACAGCTTCTAACCGACAACTTTTGATCGATAAGTATCGAGCCGACAGCTTCTAGCCGATAACTTTTGATCTGTAGCTTCTAATAGTGAGCTCCTGCAATAATGGCGCCCTGGAGCATAACAGCAATAGGGCATGCCGAACGACTCATCGTTGCGATTTCTTTGCTTCGGCGCATTGTGGTCCGCATTGTGCTCATCGAACCGGAGATCGAGCCTGCGGTAACTGGAATTACATTCTTCCCGTCGTAATAATACGCCAAGCGCACCTCTGCACCAAAGTCGCCGGTCATCGAATCGAGCCGGAAATCGCTGAACATAACGGGCTCTATGTATGGAACAGCGTGCATTTCTTCAAGGCTCATGGAGCCGCTGGGCACAGAGAAAAGCGAAAAAGCTCCTTTGCGTGGAACTCGAAGCCAATCTGCATGCCGGACAGATCCGATGAGGGTTTTTAGAATACCATTTTCTATCACAAGCGTGCGCTCTAGAGGAAATCCATCGCTATCGAAGGCTGCCGAGGCTGGGAGTTCCGATATGAAAGGTTCAGCCCATAAATCGAGCGGCTCGAGGACTTTCTTTGTCTCAGTTTCGATAAGCTGAGAACTGTTGAATTCGCTACAGGCACCCTTGGATTCTCCTTCGATGTTTTCATTGCCGCCCTGCACATTGGCGCCAGGTCGGAATGGCGAAGCTTTGGAATAAATGGTTTCGGTTCGCGAATTCTCGAAGAACCATGCAAATATTTCTTCAGCCTCTTTTCCGCGTAGAATGAGCGGTATGCCGCTTAGTTTGGGCATAGGCCTAGCAAGCGCGCGATCGCTAACCTGGATAAGTCGATTGCTAATGCTCTGTTTTAAGCGCACCGGATCGGGCTCGGAGAATTCGATATCATCAAAGAGCTCAACGGTGCTATTGGGACTGTAGGCAGAGCTATCGGTAGAACTCTCGGCGGGATTGTTTGAAGGGATTTTGGCGGGGCTGTTCGCTTCTACAACGAATTCACTATATCCTCGCAAGATGGTTCTCGAATAGTCGATACCTTGCGAATTGAGAAGGCGCCGCTGTTCTTTGGAGATGAAAAGCTCGAGTGAATTGATACGCGACTTGCAATTCTTGGGCGCAGCTAAGGACTCAGCTAAGGGTGCAGTCATGGGCTCATTTATGGGCACGGAGACGGAGTATAGGGCAGAGCGGACAGATTCGACCTGATCTTTAAAAGAGAGGGCTTCAAATCCGGAGGGTGGTACTTGCACATAAAGTGGGGACGGAGCTGGTAAGCTGAACCATGGATTGTGAGATTTGGAGGCTGCAAAAACAGCCTGACGAATGCGAGCGACACAATCATCGAGAGTGTAGCTTGGAAAGATCGTAATCGTGGCTTCGCCGCGAAACTTCTGAGGAGCTTCAGAGGCGTCGACCTTTTCGGAGCCATGAGCGCTATTGGCGCTAGCTTCATCTGTGGCGGTTTCATTGCTACAGGCGCTCGGGTGAGAAACATCATCGATGCTATCGACATAGAGGGTCAAAGAATAGAAGACTTCGTCGACGGAGCGGGCTTGCTCGGCGCGATCGACAATATAATACCGCTCTTGCCTTTGGATACTGCGCTCCACAAGGCGCCAATCTGCAATGGCTAGGGTGACTAGCGCTTCTGAGGCCGCGGGCGAAGGTTTGGCAGTATAAGCTGCTCTTGTTCGAGCCGCAGCAAGCAGTTTTGCAGATTTACTCTCATTTATTATCGCAATAGCCTTCTTGATTGTATCGATCATCATCCTAACCTCATTCTGGTCTTGACATAGGGACCCCCGGAAGAGACTTTTGCATATTCTTTATGCCCCTTGCCGCAAGCCCCAGAGCCACCCAGTTCAAAATCTTCCGATACCATGCTCACCGAGGAGAGCACATCGGGGACATAGCCCGAGCATACAATGGGGCTTGCTACCCGACCTGTGAATTTGCCATCTTTTATTTCTCGGCCTACCATGCAGATGAGCTGGATGCCCCAATTTCGGGGATCTTCCATGCCCGCATCGAGTTGAGAGAGCTTCCAGCCATGCTTAACAGAGGCGATCATATCTTCGATAGTGGATATTCCTGGGGCAAAATAGGTGTTGGTCATACGCGCGTAGGCCTTGTGAGAATAGGCTTCACGTCTTCCATTACCAGTGAGGGGAAGATTGAGCGCGAGCGCGGAGAGGGTGTCGGATATACCGCCTTTGAGAATACCTTTGTCGATGACGCAGGTCTTGGATGAAAAGACGCCTTCGTCATCGAAAAGATAAGAACCGGTCTGGTCGACACCGGCTGCGCCATCGTACATTGTGACGAGCTCAGAACCGACA
>MWDY01000177.1 GCA_002070755.1 Spirochaetes bacterium ADurb.Bin110
GAACAAGCAAGTCGTGGTTGTTTCGTCCAAGGAAGGATAAGCGCGCCCGGGTCATGGATCATATAGATCCGTTTTAGTGATTGCGAAATCCTTTCTGGACATCATCATGTCGCGTAGACGGCGAAGATATGACTGCTGCGAAACAGCATAACGGCTTGTATCTATTTGGTATTCATAGAAAGTTTGTTTGTAAATAAAGGAGCGTAAGAGAAGAAAGAATCATTGTATTTTTCTCTTGACAGGTGCAGCGCTCTCAGATATGACCCTGAACCGCCCCGGGTTTGTCGGAGACCGAATTCTGTGAGAGGATACGGTCATGGGAAGAAAGAGTCAGTTTTCTCCCAAAGCGCAGGAACGAGCAGTCCGAATGCTCGAAGAGCATCGGTATGAGTACAAGACGCAGTGGGACGCAATCTGCTCCATCGCCACAATGATTGGATGCAGTGCTGAGTCGTTGCGTCGCTGGCTGAAAATAGAACGGAGGCAGCGTAATCCGACACCTGCAGCACCGGCGCTTAGCGACAAATTGTCTAGTGTACACTAGAATTCCCCAAAAAGATCAAGCTGGTATGGACAAAAAAATCGTCAGAATTCCACATAATAATCGCAGGGGAGATTCCAAGAAAAAATGCCTGTAGGATTAGGTCTACAGGGAGAAGGATATGCTCCATATGAACCAGATTGATCAGATTAAGAAATTGTAGAGAGAAGGCTATGGTCCGAGTGAGATTGGTAAGAGGATTAAGGTAGATAGAAAGACAGTAGCGCACTACATGAACCAAGAGGACTTCAATGGATCTTTGGAGGTAGCGAAGCTAGAGAGATCAAAGCTTGATCGCTTTAAGGCAAAGATCGATGAATGGCTCAGAGAGGATCGCCAGATGCGATATAGAGAGCGACATACGGCAAAGAGAATTCATGAGAGACTCAAGGAAGAATATCCTGAGGAATATCAGTGTTCCTATGCTCTAGTGCAAAGGTATGTGAAGCGGTACAAAGAAGCGAAGCAGGGATCGAAAGGCTATCTTGAGCTTGTCTGGGCAAAGGGTGAAGCACAACCTGGTTTTTGTACCGCCTGAAGAGGAGAGAAAGGCTCTTGGAAGCCTTCCCGTTCGTCCCTTCAATGTAGAACGCTTTGAGCGAGTGTCTACCGATGGCTATGGGAAGTTCTGTGTTGATTGCAAGCATTGGTACTCGAGTGCACCGGAATACGGCAATAGCCAGCTTATAGTGGGCCTTAAAGCCCTTTCCTGTGCATAAGAGCTTTGAAGGCTTTGACTTTTGCAGTGTCAAACTGCCACCTGCACTGCCAAAAGAGGAGCTTCTTTAGGCTATCCTTGTAGCCAAGAAGCAAAACCTTGTGCTCTATGGCCCCGTCGGTACTGGAAAAACGCATCTTGCGACTGCCCTTGGAGTTGCTGCCTGTCTTCACTCATTCCATACAAAGTTCTTGACGGCAGCTGAGTTTGTGGTGAAGCTTTCTGAGGCATTCAAAGAGGGAAGCCTTGAGAAGTTCCTAAAGAGTATTCTCCGTGCTGACTTACTCATCATTGATGAATGGGGCTATGTACCCCTTGACCGGCAGGGAGCCCAGCTGCTTTTTTGTATTATCGCCGACTCCTATGAGCGATGGAGCGTTGTGCTAACTACGAACCTCGAGTTTTCGAAATGATGAGGAATTTTCCACGATTTTTTTGGGGATTTCTACTTGACAAAATACAAAAAGAATTATTTAAGCATTTCTAAGGCTTGATATTATCCAAAATTTGCTTTGACTTCCTCAGCGTTTCTTGCTGTGTGTGATCGGAATATCTTCCTAGCGTAGAGAGGACTTTATGGCCAGTAAGCTTTGCCGCTTCTATTGGTGTGAGGCCCGCATCTATGAGGCGCGTTGCATAAAGATGCCGAAGGCCATGCACTACGAGATTGCGTGCTTTTTGCTCTTCTTTGCTGATTCCTATAGCGCGCAAAACTCTTAGCCATGCGCGTTTTATTGTGGTATCTGATATGGGCTTATGAAAATCTGCTGCATTCAAAAGGACAAAATTGTTTGGCTCCGCTGCTCCAAGCAACTGGGCAATTTTGCGCGCTTCTAGGAGCGCACCTTCAAGCGCGGTTGAAATGGGTACATCGCGCTTTGAGCGTGCCTTTGGAGGCTTTATGCCATCAAAATTCGTATAATTTGAACTGACTTGAATCAGCCCATTTTGAAGATCGACATTCTTCCATTGAAGCGCGCGAATCTCTAAATGCGGCCTTTGATTCGAATCATACCATGGCGATACAGCTTCTAGGTTGAGGATTTTTTCAAGTTCCTCAAGTGTTAAAATACCCCGATCCCGTGCGCCATCCTTTGGCATGATTAAGGCAGCAAAATTAATCTTAGACATGCCATTTCTTACTGAAAGCCAATTACAGGGAGTTTGAATCGTGCGGCGAATACTATTGAGCATTGTACGGCTCTTACCTGATTTACGAAGCTCCCGAAATAATGAATCGATATGCTTAAGTTTAATGTCGCGCATCGGCATCTCAGAAAAAAGCGGTATAGGAACAAAAAACCGCTCAGCATTCCGCCGCATACTATGAATATAGCTGCCCGAAAGCGGCCTACCTGCTGCTGCTAAGTCCGAGAGGTATGGTGATTGTTGAGGATCCCAAAAGAAAAGCAGGAATTTAGAAACTGGCATCTGGGCATAGCGATCGATATCGTCAAGCGCTCCTCTTTTGCCAGATTCTTTTGCTTTGGCAATAGATTCAAGATCTTCTTCTTGCATGATCCGCGCGGCAATTGCCCCTGCTTTTGGAGACGTTGGCGCATCTGTAGCGCGAGTGAGAAATATTTTTCCATTATACAAAAAACGGATATAGAAGCGTTTGTGGCCTGACACGGTGCGTGCAAACACTCTGTAATCAATCGCATTGCGAATGTGACCCATAATTGTTCTTCTCCCCTATCATGGTAACAAAATGTAAGTAACAATGGCCATCTTAACGCAATGATATGTTGTAATTCCTTATGGCCCAGGGCCGATTCGAACGGCCGACCTACTGCTTAGGAGGCAGTCGCTCTATCCTGCTGAGCTACTGGGTCGCACAATAAAATGAACATTACTTGAAAACAATGTCATATGTCAATGCAAAGCTATAGCATGACAAGCATTCGAAAATTTGAGAAAACTCTCAATATTGACCTGTCAATCCAATAGAGTTATGCTTTCCAAGATGAAGCTTTGGCATAAATACGCCCTTGGAATTGCGATGGGAGCAATCCTCTATATATCCCTACCTCCCAGTATGATTCATGGTACGCCGACAATTTCATTTCTTGCAGAGCTAGCTTTGAAGGTTGGCGGCTATGCGCTTATTCTAACCCTCATAGCGGGTATTCCTATTTCAGTTTTTAGATTGTCAGAAGCCCATCGCTTCACAAAAATCTTTTCTCAATCTATTATCCTCTCGGTTGCTAGCCTAATAGTCGCTGCTGGTATTGGCATAGCTATAGTTCTGATTTTCAAGCCCGTACCATTGCCTCTAGTTTCTCAAAGTGGAACCGTACAGACACTTGACCCCTTGGAGCTTGTTCGAGCTATATTTCCTACGAGCATATTCGAAGTCTTTTTGGTCTCTTCAAAGTGGTTCCTGCCAATTGGCCTTTTTGCTCTGTTCTTTGGTTTGGCGCTATCACATGATCCCGTCATGTCGAGGCCAATATTACCAGTGCTGGATGTTATATCTAGAGCATCTTACCTCATAAATTCCTTTATCTCAGAAATACTGGGAATCTTGCTCATTCCTATATCTGTGTATCTCTTTCTAAATCTTAGAAATACAGGGATTCCTTCTGAATATCGGAGTGTTCTCTTGTTCGTGCTTGCTCTGACAGTTTTCTCGATCTTTGTGCTTTTCCCTCTTATCTATCGAATTCTTGGAGGAAAATCCAACCCTTATATACTTCTCTATGCTATGTCAGGACCGCTCCTTGCAGCTGCAGCCTCGGGCAGTATCTTTCTTTCTTCCGCCACAGCACTTCGCCATGTATCAGAAAGCTTGGGGATAAAGCGCGATACTAATGCAGTTGTATTCCCCCTCGTCCTCGTGGGTGGTCGAGTAGGTAGTGTGATTATTGTTGCATGCTCATTCATCGCAATGTTTTTATCCTATTCCAGGAATAATCCCACTGTCGGCCAGATAATCCTATTGCTCGCGCTTCTGCCTCTTTCGGTTATCGTTAGCGCCTCTGCCCTGCGTAGCGACATTATCGTCATGCTTTCTCTCGCCTGTGTGCTTTTTGGACAGGGTTTTCAAAATGGAGCAAGCCTTTTGGTACCCATCGCCCTTCCGCTCTCTATCTGTGCGACAATGCTCGACACTGCTTGGTTGATATTTTCCTTATCGCTTATTGCTGAGCTGAATGGTCAGCGCAGTGTAAAGAAAGCACGCAATTTCATATGACCTCAAATAAACTCATGATGCAAAGTGCACTTGACGGTATCAAGACCACAAATTAGGATAGAATAATGGATCTAAAGGAAATATTGAAGCCTGAACTCATCTCATTGGATCTTAAAGGCAGGAACAAAGAAGAGATCATCAGAGAACTTGTCGATCTTGCATCCAATAGCGGAAAGGTGCTGGATAAAGAAGAAACAATTCAAAGTGTCCTTGAGCGCGAGTATCGTATGAGCACGGGCATGAAACATGGTATTGCCATTCCTCATGGGAAGACAACAGCTGTGCACGAGTTAGTCGCCTGCGTCGGCATATCTAAGGAAGAAGTGGATTTTGACGCACTCGATCGAAAGGGCTGTCGTATTTTCATCATGACCATATCACCGATCGATAAGACTGGCCCTCATCTCCAATTCCTTGCAGAAGTAGGCATGCTTTTTCGCAGCGAAGAAAAACGCCAAGCGCTCCTCGAAGCCAGCACTAAGGAAGAAGTGGTCTCTATCCTTCTTGGCAACGCATAAAGCCTTCATAGAGAAAGAAAAAAGACTTCAGCATTATCGCATCAGGTCATTGTACACTTTGAGAAAAAAGAAGCTGCCCAACTTATTGGACAGCCCCCTTTCATCATTGGTGTAGGCTTTCTTATTCAAGGATGGCAAGAATGTCTGACATTTTTACGATTAGGTGTTCTACACCCTCGATCTTGACCTGAGTACCTGCATACTTATCGTACATAACCTCGTCGCCTACCTTGACCTTTATAGCATCCGCATCAGTGCCAACGGCAATGACGATACCTGTTTGGGTCTTCTCTTGAGCAGTCTGCGGAATTATTATTCCTCCTGCTGTCTTGTCTTCGCTTTCTTTGATTTTGATAAGCACTCTGTCCCCAATGGGTTTTACGGCCATAAATATGTCCTCCTAATAAATGCTCCTAGATGATTTGTGGTAGAGAACCGATTTGAAATATAAAAAAACAATCCCTCCTGGTCAAGCATATCAATTGACTTTTAGATAAATCATTTAAAAAAGCTTCATGCCTAAATGCGGAATAGGGTATTCGCCATATAGAATGAAAATCATTATATTACTAGGTAGTCAGTGCTTCTGCTTACGAGAAATATGCAAATACTTTATAATTAAGATTGTCCATGAATCTTTTTTTAGGAGAAAATGATGCCATCGAAAGGCAAGAATAATTGGAAGCTCGATCAGCAAAGAAAAACTGATAAGAATTCGAATAATCGCAAAAAGCCTGGAATGCCAGAAGGCTTTCAGTTTAGGTTTTCTTTAGGGTATGTGCTCATTACGCTCTTGGCTGTCTCTTTTTTCAATTACTTTCTCTTCAAGAGCGATACGACCCTTGTTCCTTATTCGACATTCAAGGACAAGGTCAGAACTGGCGAGATCAGAAGAGTCGAAATAGATGCAAATTACTACACAGGCTATACAGAACCCAATCCCGCAGAACCATCCTCTCCTCTTCCGCCATCTACAAAACCAGGCGTTGTCTACAAGACTGTTCCAGTAAGCGATCCCGAATTCACATCGCTGCTAGACGAAAAAGGCGTAGTATACTCAGCATCTCCGCGTGGAGGAAGCACCATACTTTCGCTCTTGCTCAACTGGATACTTCCATTTGCCATAATGATTTTCTTCTGGCGTACTATCATGAGCCGGTTTATGGGATCCAATTCGAATGTGCTCGCCTTTGGACAGAATAAGGCTACCGTTGTTGCGGAAGGCGATATAAAGACGAGATTTGCAGATGTCGCTGGTGTAGATGAAGCAAAAGCTGAATTGGTAGAAGTTGTCGACTTTCTCAAGAATCCCCAAAAATATACAGAAATTGGCGGTAAGATTCCTAAGGGGGTGCTCCTTGTGGGGCCTCCAGGAACAGGAAAGACCTTGTTGGCTAGGGCAGTCGCTGGCGAGGCTAATGTTCCTTTTTTCAAGATGAGCGGTGCTGATTTTGTAGAAATGTTTGTTGGAGTCGGGGCCGCCCGAGTCCGCGATCTTTTTAAGCAAGCAAGAGAAAAGGCTCCTTGTATCATTTTTATCGATGAAATAGACGCACTCGGAAAATCGCGAGCCGCCGGATTCATCGGAGGCAATGATGAACGAGAGCAGACGCTTAATCAGTTGCTAGTAGAGATGGACGGTTTCGATTCGACAAGCGGTCTCATTATTCTTGCGGCAACAAACAGGCCTGATGTGCTAGACCCAGCTCTTTTAAGAGCTGGAAGGTTCGATCGTCAGGTATTGGTCGATAAGCCTGACATGAAAGGTCGCGAGGAAATTCTCAAGATTCATACTAAAAATATCAAAATGGATCCTTCGGTCGATCTATCAAAAATTGCTCGCAGTACTCCAGGATTTGTAGGTGCCGATCTTGCCAATGTCGTCAACGAGGCAGCTCTACTAGCGGTTCGAGCTGGCCGGAAGAAAGTCAAAGAAGAAGATTTTCAAGCTGCCATCGAAAAAGTCATCGCTGGTCTAGAAAAGAAGAATCGTATGATAAATCCGAAGGAAAAGCAGATAGTGGCAGTTCATGAAACAGGCCACGCGATAACAGCTGCTTTCACTCCAAGTGCCGATCCAGTTAGGAAAATATCCATTGTACCTCGAGGCTATGGAGCACTCGGATACACCCTTCAAATGCCTCTTGAAGATCGCTATCTAATCACTGAAGAAGAACTACTCGGCAAAATAGATGTGCTTCTTGGAGGAAGGGCTGCAGAAGAGCTGGTATTCCAGTCTATTTCCACTGGAGCTTCCAATGATATCGCAAATGCAACTGAAATAGCCAAGAGAATGATCACCGACTATGGCATGTCCAATAAATTCAAGAATGTAGCCTTGACACGAAGATCCTCCGGGTTATTAGGCCCTCAGCAAGCTTCTGACCCCTTTGCTACAAAAGAATATAGCGAAGAAACGCAGCGATACATCGATGAGACTATAGCGTCGATAATCAATGAGCGATATCAACATGTTGTCAATCTGCTTACAGAAAAAAAAGACTTGCTCGATCGCATATCCTCTGTATTGCTCGAAAAAGAAATTATCGAAGAGTCCGAATTTGCTGAACTTCTTGAAGGTGGAACCGCTATGCCAAAGGAATTGCAAGAGACTATAGCTGCAGCGGAAGCCGCTCATCTGCCTGGAGCAACAGAGAAAGCCTCAATTTCTTCGGCTTCCAACAAATAGAAATCTAAACTTTGGGAAACATGGCTCAATTCTAGATCAATAAGCTAGCTTAGGCCCTGATTATTGACTTAAGATTGTTCGAGATGTTCGGAAAAACCGGCATATCTAGAAGAGCTCTGACATTTTTACTCTTCTTGTCATATTGACAACACTAGCCCTATGTGATTCATTTAGATCATCTATCGTAGGGAAAGAGGAGATATCGCCGTATGTCTATTGTTGTCAGATCAATTTCGGCCTATATACCGCCCCTTCGCATAACTAACGAAGAGCTTGCGATGCGCATGGATACGACAGACGAGTGGATACGCTCTCATACTGGTATCGGTGCTCGTCATATCGCCCCCGATGGACTCCAAACAAGCGATATGGCGGCAGAGGCCGCAAAGAGCGCTTTAGATAAGGCGAATATCAGCACACAGGAACTAGACTATATCATTGTAGCAACGGCGACGCCAGACTATCTTGGCTTCCCTGCTACCGCTTGTATTGTTCAGGATAAGATAGGTGCCTATGGTGTTGCTGCTTTTGATGTCACAGCGGGGTGCACGGGCTTCATCTATGCACTCAATGTTGCATCAAGCATGCTCGAAGCATCGCACGGTAGAAATGCCTTGGTTATAGGCACTGAAGGCTTGAGTAGATTTGTCAACTGGGAAGATCGCTCTACAGCGGTATTGTTTGGCGATGGAGCAGGTGCCGCAGTACTCTCCAGAATCGATGAATCAGGACGTGGATGCCTTTCTTTCATTCTAGGGGCCGAAGGAAGCGGAGCAAAAGATCTCTTCCTCGTTCAACCCGAAAGAACTAAAGCTTTTGAGCGCCAAGAACCTATAGTACCGTACATCTATATGGATGGGAAAAAAGTCTACGATTTTGCAGTCAAATCGATCACTGTGCTAATCCGGAGGCTTCTTCACAAAACCGCTTATAGGCTCGAAGACTTCACTTGGATAGTGCCACATCAGGCAAACGCGCGCATCGTGCAGGCTGCCGCTAAACGTCTATCGATTCCTTTGGATAAATTCTATATCAACATCGAAGAATATGCGAACACTTCTAGCGCTAGCATTCCTATTGCACTAGCAGAAATGAGCGAAAAAGGGCTTTTGAAGGCTAATGACCTTATAATGCTTGTAGGCTTTGGCGCAGGGCTCACATATGGAGCTGCGGTTATTCGATGGTGAGAGAATTCGTCTTGCAGAATCTGGCTATGATATCGCATACTATTAGCAAATTGTCATTTGAATTTGAACATGGCGGTTTCAAAACAATATTAGGAGAGGGCAAGAATGCAAAATGAAGTAGCAGTAACAGGTCTTGGAATTATAAGTCCTATAGGGAATTCGATTGATGAGTTTTGGAATAACTGCATCAATGGCTTAACCGGCATAGGTCCTATTACACACTTCGATGCATCGAGACTAGAAAGCAGGATTGCTGCTGAAGTAAAGAATTTTGACCCATCTGTATGGCTCGATCGAAAAGAAGCGCGAAAAATGGCGCTCTTTTCTCAATATGCAGTCGCCGCTGCGGTTCAGGCTTGGATGGATGCAGGGCTTCCAAACTTTGCTCAGAATGAGAGTCAGCAGAATAAATGCGGTATAGACCCTAATCGCATTGCGGTTGTCTTGGGCAATGGAATAGGAGGCCTAGAAGTATTTACCGAATCTCATGCCAAAATGCTACAGGATGGGCCTGATCGCATACCTCCAATGACCATTCCCCAAATGATTGCGAATGAAGCTGCTGCGAACATTGCCATGCATTTTGGCGTTCATGGTCCTGCTTTAACGCAAGTCACGGCTTGTGCCTCAGGTACCGATGCCCTTGGCGAAGCCTTAGACCTTATTCGGGCTCGACGAGCTGATATTATCATTGCAGGAGGAACAGAAGCAGCTATCACTGAATTTGCAGTTTGTTCCTTTTGTAAGCTCAAAGCGCTATCGACATCATATAACGACCGACCTGAGCTAGCATCTAGGCCTTTCGACCGCGATAGGGATGGCTTTGTAATAGGCGAAGGAGCCGGTATTCTAATCCTTGAGAGACTCGATTACGCCAAAGCCCGAAACGCGAAGATCAGAGCAATCTTTGCGGGTTATGGCAGCAGTTGTGATGCTTATCATCTGACCGCACCTCAACCAGAAGGCATCTTTGGAGTAAAAGCCATAGAGCATGCTCTAAGAGATGCTGATTTGCAGTCAACGGATATCGAATACTACAACGCACATGGTACAGGCACAGACCTCAATGACCCCATGGAAAGCAAGATGCTAAAGAAAGCCTTTGGTTCCTCTGTCCAGTCGCTTAAAATCAGCTCAACAAAGAGCATGACGGGGCACTGTATCGCAGCCGCTGGAGCGATCGAAGCTATTGCATGCATAAAGGCGTTAGAAACAGGTATCCTTCCTCCTACGATTCACTTAGACAACCCAGATATAGAGCAAGGCTGCGATCTGGATTATATTCCTAATACTGCTCAGACTCGCAAGATAAAGACTGCGATGTCAGCTAGCCTTGGCTTTGGCGGACACAATGGAATCATCATATTCAAGGCAGTAGGAATATAAAACCCGTTGCGCGATTCAAAGCAGATGGCTAAGATTATTAGACTAAAAAATTATTAACTAGACCAGATAAGGAGAAATTTTAGACAGTGAAGGATATTGAATCTTATCTTCCTCATAGGCCTCCATTTCTGTTCGTCGATGATGTTCATATCGAAGGCGATACTATACTAGCTCAACATACATTCCGTGACGATGATTGGTTTTTCAAAGGACACTTTCCTTCCTTTCCTATCGTGCCCGGAGTATTGCTGATCGAGAGCATGGCTCAAGCAGGTGGAGTAGGCGCAAAATTGATGGGCATCTATCCTAAAAGCCTCTTTATGTTCGCAAAGATAAAAGAAGCGCGTTTCAGACAGGCAGTTCGTCCTGGCGATACTTTGATGATCGAAATCAAGAATGTGCGTGCCTCCTCCGTCTATCTTCATCAAAAAGGGATAGGTAAGGTAGGCGATGCTATAGCTGTCGAAGCCGAATGGATAAACATAGCTTCAGGAGTTCCGGAATGATAATAAAGCCAATGATCCGAAATAATATTTGCCTCAATGCCCATCCCGAGGGTTGCCGTGAGGAAGTGCGTCTGCAGGCAGCGCGCGCAAAGACTTTTTGTAAGAGGCTTGAAAGCGGCAGCATTAATGGTTCGGCTCCCAAGCCAACCCATGCCCTAATAATTGGCTGTTCTACTGGATATGGATTGGCATCGAGACTCGTCGCAACATTTGGATATGGAGCTAAAACCATAGGTTTTTCCTACGAGAAAGAGCCTTCTGCCACAAAGCCCGCTACTCCGGGATGGTATGCAAATAAAGAATTCGATAGACTGGCTCATGAAGATGGTGTTTTCGCGACATCATTCTCGCAGATAGATGCTTTTTCCCGCACAGCCAAACAAAAGGCCATAGAAATTGCGCAGGAAAATAATTTCAAATACGATTTAGTTATATACTCTCTAGCAAGCTCTGTTCGCCTCGATCCCGATACAGGGATACTTTACCGCTCTGTGATAAAACCTATAGGCAGACAATACGCAGGTCGCACAATAGATGTGTTTACAGAAAAATTTTCAGAAGCAACGATTCAGCCTGCAACAGAAGAAGAGATCAACAATACTGTAAAAGTTATGGGCGGCGAAGATTGGCAGCTATGGATCGATGCTCTCCAGAATGAAGGTTTGCTCGCGCCAGAAGCGATCACTCTTGCATACTCATATATAGGGCCTCCTTTTTCCTGGCCCATATATCGCGATGGTACAATCGGTCAGGCGAAACTCCATTTAGAAAAAACAGCAAAGCTGCTTGAAAAGAACTATGGAAAGGAGAACGGACTTCGAGCATTTGTTTCTATAAACAAGGCAGTCGTAACAAGAGCAAGCGCCGTGATTCCGATAATTCCGCTATATATCTCTACCCTTTTCAAGGTGATGAAAGAGCGCAATATACATGAAGACTGCCTCGACCAGATGATGCGCCTTTTCTCTGAACGCCTTTACCAAAAGAGAGGCGTAGCCATCCCTACAGATTACGAAGGTCGAATTCGGATCGATGATCTCGAGATGGGTGCTTCGGTCCAGAACGAAGTTAGTTCTCGCTTAGCTAGGATCGATGAATCGAACCTTCATGAACTCGCCGATGTCGCTGGCTTTAGAAGCGATTTTCTAAGAGCACATGGTTTCGATGTACCAGGTGTCGACTACGAACGCGAAATTGTCTCTCTCGAATGAACATCTTAATACTTGATTCATCTTCCGAAACTCAGTTTCTTTCTCTAAAAGACCGGAGAACTCAGCATATTCTCGAAGTCTTAAAAAAAGAGGTAGGCGGAAGAATGCGCGCTGGCAGTCTTGACGGATTGGTTGGCTGGGCAATCTTAGAGTCAGTTGGCGATGCAGAGATAATGCTTCGTTTTATGACTGAAGGATCTGCCCCCCCACTAAGGCCTCTTCGGGTCCTCATAGGAACAGCAAGACCAATTCAGGCAGCTCGCATAGTAAGAGAGCTCAGCATTCTAGGTGTCGAAAGCATAGTTTTCGTACCGACCGAACTGGGAGAAAAATCATACACACAATCCCACTTCTACCAGCAAAAAGAGTATTTGACATACGCCCGAGAAGGAGCGGAACAAGCAGGAAATCCGCGGCTGCCAGAGATTAGCCTGGCTTGGACCCTCGATAGGGCACTAATGAAGGCAGAGCGCACAGAGAGCATGGATCATGCCGACACAGAATCACCTGTATCTGCCTGGGAAACTAACAATAGCAAATGTACAAGGTTGCTCTGCCACCCTGATCTGTCTGCCCAGCTTCTGGGCGACATAATCCTTTCGGGATTACCGATTGTGCTAGCCATTGGAACAGAGCGAGGCTGGACAAAGCATGAGATAGATATTTTTCTTAACGCTGATTATTTGCCCTGCTCTCTTGGAGATCGGATATTGAAAACAGAGACCGCTGCCTCTGCAGCGGTCTCAATCTTGCTATCACGCCTGGGATATATGTAGAACCTCCTTTATAACACGCTATCACAGGGCCTTTTCTATCATTCTATCTTCAATATAGCTGAAAGAGCCCCCACATCTTCGGCAAAGCGCTTGCAGGCAGCTTCTATGGGCTCAGGAGTCGACATGTCGACTCCGGCAAGCTTTAGGGATTCTATTGGAAAACGGCTCCCTCCAGATTTTAGAAAATCTAGATAGGCATCGCGCTCCTCTTTCCCGCCTTTCAAAACGCCTTCAGAGAGAGCAATACCGGCCGATAAGCCAGTCGCATACTTGTAGACATAGAACGCATTATAGAAATGAGGTATACGAAGCCCTTCAAGATCAGAAACATTTTCGAACACCATTTCTGGCCCAAAATATTTCTCTAGGAGGCCTCGATACTCTTTTCTAAGCACATCCACTGTAATTGCCTCTCCTGACTCCGCAATCTCATGAACTCTCTCTTCAAACTCAGCAAACATTGTCTGTCGGAAAAGTGTTCCCAGGGTGTTATCGATTCGATTTGCAAGCAGATAAGCCTTTTCTCTTTCATCTTTGCTGTTCTCATAGAGATAGGAGAAAACCAATTGCTCATTGAAAGTACTAGCAACCTCGGCTTCGAAAATCGTATATCCGTAACACATAAAAGGATTGTTGCGAGCAGAATACCAAGAATGCATCGAATGGCCACCCTCGTGAGCAATTGTAAATAGATCGTCTAGAACATCGTCTTTATAGTTCATAAGAATGTAAGGATTCCCTAAAAAACTGCCTGCGGAAAAAGCCCCCGATCGTTTGCCTTTATTCTCATAGCGATCCACCCAGCCTCCCAATAGCCCTCCGCGCAGAGTATTCACATACTCTTCTCCTAAGGGCTTTAGTGCTTCGATAACTATATCCACTGCTTGTTCATAACTTCGCTCGATTTTGATTTCCTTGACAAGAGGAACATAGACATCATAGTGCCTTAGGTTGTCCAGGCCGAGTATTTCCTTTCTTAGTTTATAATAGCGATGCAAGGCAGGCATGTTTTTATTTACAGTAGAGACTAGGTTATCATAGACAGCCTCTGGAACATTGTCCGGGAAGAGTGCCATGGCCCTAGCGCTTGGATGTTTCCTTATCTTAGCCATATATTTATCGAGTTTTACAGATCCAGCGTACAACGCCGCAAGCGTATGCCGATGCGCTTCAAAAGAAGCATAGAATTGTAGATAGGCCTTTTTTCGCACCGACCTATCCGGCAGACGCATAAAGTATGCAAAAGTGGATTGTGTGAGCGGTTTTGGACCTTCTGGCGTCTCGATTATACCGAAATCCAAGTCGACATTGGTTAGAACACTGAAAGCATCCTTTGGAGTCTGAGCTGGCTCTCTCTGAAGAGCCAAGAGTCTCTCCTCAGCTTCGCTCAGCACATGCGGTTTGAAGCGACGCAATTTCGAAAGAAAAACTCTATAATCCTCAAATGCAGAGTCTTTAAGACAGCTGTCGATAAAATAGTCCTCCAGCATTTGGATAGCAGGACTAAGCCAAGACCAAGCGGCTTGGCCTTGAGTCGATAGATTTACATAGCGCTCAAACATTCCTCTAGCTACACTATTTCCTTCATCTTCGGTTACCCTGAGGTCTGCATAATAGCCAAGCCTTTCCTCTAGAATCAGATATTGTTCAAAGGCTTTGAGTGTTTCGAGAAAAGCCTTCCGATCTGTACCAAGAGATATCTTGCTCTTTTCCGCATCTTGAATCATCGTATTGAAGACCACAAGTTCTTTTTCCCATTCGGAATCGCCTGAAAAGAGACTTGCCAAGTTCCATCTATGCTCTGCAGGAACATCCGAACGCTCTAGAATTATCTTTGCCATTCTTCCTCCCTTTTCTATAGTAATCAAATATTATTTATATATCAGGTCGATTCGCGTACTACAAGCTGATATGGCAGTTTTATATGTTGCCCGGAAGAGCCATCCAGCATATTCATTACCATTCGTGCAGCTTCTGCTCCCTTGTCTCGGTCGGGCTGGTGAATAGTAGTCAGACGAGGAGAAACCAACATACTTTCCTGAATATCATCAAATCCTGCCACAGCAACATCTTCCGGTATCTCTAGACCTAGTCCTTTTGCAGCGATCATAGCTCCTATCGCTGTAATATCCGACATAGCGACAATCGCGGTTGGCCGCGGATCAAGCGAAAGGATATGGCAAGCGTTCTCATAGCCGCTCTGTATCGAGCCTTTGCAGTTTTGTAGAGATATTCGAGAATCCGTAATCGACAATCCTGCATCTTTTAAGGCCATTTGAAATCCTTCGAGACGCCTTTGTACAACAATCGAAACAAGCTCGGCTTCGCTCGGTTTTGTATCAGGTTCTAGAGCTAGGATAGCGAGTCGCTTATGGCCTCTTTTTAACACATGCTGCATCAATTCTCTTGCAGCATTCTTTTGATCGATTCCTATGTTGATTATGGAAGCCGATTCTTCGCCATCGATCGTCACAAAGGGGATGTGGTTCTGCTTAAGCAAGCTTACAACCTCATGCCCAGGCCCGACACCAATTGTGATAAGCCCATCAACATAAGATTTTCTTGCAGCTTCGATTATTCTACCCCGGATTAGAGGCAAAATGGCAAGAGAGAATTCCCTTCGTTCGCATTCCTCACCTATTCCGCTGATAACTTGAGTCATATGTGGATTTGCAAAGATATCTCCTATTTTTTGAGGCAGGAGAAGACCAATTGCACCAATACGCTTTGTCGTCAAGCTACGCGCAAAGGGGTTTGGCACATATCCAAGTTCATCGATAATCGCCATTATCCTGTTATAAGTCTTCTTCGATATTCTATCAGGGTAGTTTAGTGCAAATGAAACGGTGGTCTTCGATACTCCTGCACGTTGAGCTATATCTTTGATTGTCACTTTAGACATGAGATGAATTCTACACAAAAGCCTTCGGCTCGTCAAAGCACCAATAATAATCTATAATTCATTAGAAATGAGCACGATCACTTTAAATATAGATGGCTTCAAAGAAATCTCGGTTCCTATGGGCTCGAGTGCTGAGGAAATCTTCTCACAAGCTGGTATGGAACAAGAATGGGGAACTTCTACACATCCTTTTCCCCCTGTTGCTGCTCTAGTCAACAACGAGCTTGCCGCGCTTTCGGCACCGGTCAATGCCGACTGCAAGATTGCTCCCATTTATCCCGATTCTCCAATGGGAGCCGAAGTATATCGCCATTCCTTATGTTTTCTCCTTGCAATGGCTGCAAAAGCTCTTGTGCCTAAGAGGCGGCTCATTGTGAGCATGGCAATAGGCAATGGATATTATCACTACTTCGATGATGAAGAACCTGTTTCGCCACGCCTTCTCGAGTCCCTCTGCTTGTATATGCGCGACATAGTGGCCAAGAATCTGCCCATAAAGATTATTATGCAATCTTGGAATTCCGTCTTCGAATACTTTGAACAATCAAATCAAACAGAAACCTATTCTTTAATGGAATATATAAATGATCCTTTTGTCTTACTCAATGAGTGTCAAGATTATAAGGATCTGCATATAGCGCCCCTTGTTCCGCGCACAGGACTTTTAAGCATATGGGAGCTTATGCCATACCGTCGAGGGATGTTGCTCCGTTTTCCTCATACAAAAAAGCCTTATGAAATGGACCCTTTCATAGACATACCTGTGCTCTATGACATAGCAGAAGAATATGAACAGAAAGCCAAAGTGCTAAATGCGGGATCTATCGGTGCTCTTAATAAGATAAATCAATCGGGGGGCATTCAGGATTTTATTCTGATGGCCGAAGCTCTCCAGAATAAAAAACTTGCTTATATTGCAGATATGATTGCCGAAAAATCAGATAAGACAAAAGTCATTCTAATAGCGGGGCCTTCGAGCTCGGGCAAGACCACCACTGCGAAAAAACTATCGGTGCAGCTAAGGGCTCTTGGCTTCAAACCTATCCATATCGAACTCGATAACTATTTTGTAGATCGTAGCCATACACCTCTCGATAAGGACGGTAAACCAGATTTCGAATGCTTGGAAGCTCTCGATATCGAATTTCTCAATTGGCAGCTTTTGGATCTTTTCGAGGGCAAAGAGATCGAACTTCCAGAATTTGATTTCAAAAGCGGTATAAGAAAGCCTTCTGGTACTTTTATTAGCATCAAGCAAAATGAAATACTCATGCTTGAAGGTATCCATGGTCTCAATGAGCGGCTTACACCACATATATCTGCAGATAATAAGCTCAAGATATATGTCTCAGCACTGACACAGCTCAATGTGGACGATCACAACCGAGTGCGGACGACAGACTATCGCCTTCTTCGGCGCATGGTGCGAGATTACAATTTTCGCGGTCATGATGCTCGCGAAACGCTTTCCATGTGGTCCTCTGTACAGAGGGGCGAACGGCTATATATCTTTCCCTTCCAAGGCGATGCTGATATCGCTTTCAATTCTGCGCTCGATTACGAGCTTGGAGTGCTAAAGGTATTTGCCGAACCGCTTCTACGCACAGTTAAGCCTCACCACCCTGAATATACCGATGCTCGCCGGATTCAAGCTTTCATCTCGAGCATTTCGCCTATTTCACCTCAGTATGTACCCAGCGATTCAATTCTGCGTGAATTCATAGGATCTAGCATATTTAAGTATTGAGGCGATCTAGCCCTCAATTAGGTTCCTATTTCGGTTTCTTTGAATTCAGCGATCTATGGTTTCTTTCTCACCTCGGACACCGCAAAATCGAATGCTTCCTGCAACATCTCCTCTGGGATAGCTGCGATATGTCCATATTTCATCAAGTCTTGCGTAAGAGAGCGTGCAGCTAGAATATCGGCTTTGGCCTTGGAGTAAATATTATCCCAAGTATCGGGAAGCCTAGCCACTCCTTCTTCTATCGCTGCCATTGCTACATCGGCCGCCTCGCGCGCGAAAACTTCGGTCTCCTCCATTGTTGCAATTATATTGTCAGCGCTTATGCCACGAGATTTTGCGAAATCAGCTATAGAGTGGGCGCATCGGATGGCCATATTGTCGGTTATTTTTTTTGAGCGAACAAGCAGAGCGCCTTTCAAAAGCCCAGGAAAGCAGATGGAGTTATTGACCTGATTTGGAAAATCGCCGCGACCTGTGGCGACTATGTAAGCGCCCTCTTCCTTTGCTGCATAAGGCCAGATTTCGGGTACTGGATTGGCACAGGCAAAAACAATGGATTTAGGGGCCATCGAGCGAATCCATTCACGTTTCACTGTGTCCGGCCCAGGCGTCGAGAGCGCAATTAGTACGTCAGCACCCTTTAAGGCCTCTTCCTCAGTCTCGACGCAACGAGGATTAGTCTGAAGACAGAGCTCCCATTTCCGATAATATCTCTTATCTGTTTCGATATCTTTGCGATTTCTGTGCAGGCCACCCTTGCTATCGAAAATCACCATGTTCTCTCCCTTGCCACCATCGGCAAGGATTAGTCGGGCAATTGTCGTATTAGAAGCACCTGCCCCCAGCAATACAATTTTGGCTTCACTAAGCTTCTTACCTGCAAGCTCAAGCGCATTGAGAAGGCCAGCAAGAGTCACACAAGCAGTACCCTGCGCATCATCATGCCATACAGGGATATCACAGGCTTCCCTCAGTTCATCCAGCACTTTGAAGCAATTTGGCTGGCTGATATCCTCAAGATTTACAGCTCCTACTGAAGGTTCTAGCATTTTAACAAAATCGATGATTTTATCAGGATTAGGTTTACCATCGCTGCCTCGGGAATTGATGCAAAGCGCGATTGCATCTACACCACCCAGATACTTCATGAGGAAAGCCTTGCCTTCCATAACGCCGAGGCCACCAGGAGGCGTACAATCGCCATCGCCTAAAACACGCGTAGAGTCAGACACGACAGCGACAAGATTTCCTCGGTTTGAGAGCGCAAATGATTGATCATTATCGTCTCGAATAGTTGTCGATACCTTTGAAACGCCTGGCGTGTACCATACGTTGAACCAGTTGAATCCATAGAGACCTGCCTTGGGTACTATCTGGATTTTCCCTCCGTAAAAACGATGAGTCTTTTCTGAAAGCGTTTTTAGAAAAATCGTTTGTGCACGAGCTCGCTGGTCCGGTGTCAAATCCTTGGGAAAAGCCTCTGATAGATTGTCTAGACTTAGATTGAGTTTCATAGTCTCCTTCCTTTTGTAATTTGACCCTTTTGGAATGTTCTGGGTCTTTTGTCTATTGTCGCCGAATAATTATAGCCGGCGTGATACGGTTTAATATTATCATGCGCTTTGAGGAGGTGCAATAAAAAGAAAGTCGAAAATATAAAGCACAACCCCCCAAAATCTAAGGCGCAACTCCTTGGACGAACGTTTCTATCAGTATATGTCAGTCAATGCCTTAATATATTGAAGACGATGGTACTCCTCTGGTCTATCGGCATTGATGGCAGCGAGTTTTCCCTGAAGGCCATCGAGAGACGGATAGCCAAGGGAATCCATAAGGATATTCAAATCTTTGAGTATTGCCTCAATGATCTTCCAGCCTTTTTTATAGATGACAGAACATACTTCGACCGCACTTGCTCCAGCTAACAGGCATTTTACCGCTGCATCTGCATTGTGAATCCCAGTGGATGAGACGATTTCCAAACCGACCCGTTTATATAGGATCGAAGTCCATCTCAGACTCTCATGGTATTCGGTCTCGGAACTGAGCGGCTGAGCTCCAGAGAGTCTCATCGTACTCAGATTGAAGTCGAACCTGAAAAACCGATTGAAAAGAACAACAGCA
>MWDY01000178.1 GCA_002070755.1 Spirochaetes bacterium ADurb.Bin110
GCCTGTTTGCCTTTTGCCGAATCGTCCCAAGCACCGCCGAGCGACTTAGTCAGCACTTTGATGTTCTTATCTACCGCTTTAGCTCCCTGCTGATAACCGAAGACAAATGCGCTGACTATTGGGTCGGTATCACCGCCAACGACGCCTATGACCTTGTCTTTATTTACGCCTTTTAGTGAGGTCTCTGTAGTGGTAAGCGCTGCGGCCATACCCGCAAGATAGGAGCTCTGCTCAGCAAGAAAGAAGACCGATGTGATGGTCTTTTTCGGATTTTCGACTATCGTATCGATGTTGACGAAGATCTTGTTCGGATATTTATCTGCTATCGCCATGAGCTGATCCTCGAAGCCATAGGAGATGACGAAAATCACATCGGCGTACTGGACCGCTGCATCTAGCGCGGGCTGGAACTTTCCTGCATCGAAGTTACATTCGATTGTGCGAGTCTGAACTTTATAATTTTTCTCGATGTTCTTGATGCCTGCCTCGCCAGAATCATAAAAAGCATTATCGCCAAGTGCGCCATTTATAAGGTAGACGACCCGGTCCGTCTTGACTGCAGGACCGGCACCGAAAACATTTATTGCAGCAGCAATGATCATGACTGCCGCAATAACCACGAAATATCTTTTGCCTTTCATGGGGACCCCCTAATATCATTAGCTTAAAATTATAAAGTGGGGTGCCGAAAGCGTCAACCTTTAACTGGCTTCCTCGTGGGGTGCCGAAAGCGTAAACCTTTAACTGGCTTACTCAAGGTTGTCTGTATTATCGATCTCATGGGATTTCGGAAGAGAAAAGTGCGGATTCGTAGCAAAACTGTTGAGATTTGTTCATCCTTTAGACCTTGTTTTTATCTGTGGAACCCAGCTCAGCTCCATTATCAACATGTTCTGGATTTGCTTACTTCTTCCTTGCGAGAGAATTTAGTCTATTCTATTATTTATTTGATGCTGTATGGTTTTGAGTTCACCATAGAAAAAATTCGCAGAGAGGTTGATCGTGCCAAGGCCAATGAAATATAGAATAGTCAATGGACGTCCTGTAACCAATATTTTTAAGCCTGCGGGAATTCCGCAGTGCGACCTGGAAGAAATCGTACTCACGCTCGATGAACTTGAGGCACTCCGTTTGGCGGATCTCGAAGGGCTATATCAAGAAAAAGCTGCAGAAAACATGGGCATATCTCGACAGACCTTCGGGAATATTGTTGAATTGGCGCGCAAAAAAGTAGCCGATGTGCTCGTCAATGGCAAATCGCTCCGTATCGAGGGCGGTTTTGTGGATCTGAATCCGCAGATGTTCATGTGCGCAGATTGCGGTCAGAGATGGAAAATGCCCGGTGAAAGCGAAAAGCCCCAAAATTGCCCTTGCTGTGGAAGCGCAAATATTAGTACTTCGCTTTGAACGCTGATTATTCAATCGCTGATCAGGCGAGGTAGCGGGCGAAGTATTGGAAGAGTAAGAGGGGCTGGCTCGGGATTAGGCTGCAGAGTATTAGGCTGTGGCGGATTAGGCTGCGGAGGAGAAGAAGGGTTGGGCGAAGTGTGAGGCGGGAGGTAACATATGTATGCATACGGCCTTGTGCCGTCGCGCAGATTTGGGCGCTCTCTTGGTGTAAGCCCGATTCCCGAAAAAACATGCAGCTATTCGTGCGTCTATTGTCAACTTGGCCGAACGAAAAATCTGACTCCTGTGCGGCAAAGCTTCTTCGACCAAAATGCCATTTTTAGCGACATTGAGAAAGTCGCTCGCGCGAACAAAGGGAATATCGATTATATAACATTTGTGGGAGATGGCGAACCAACACTGAGCATCGATCTGGGCTCATTGATTCGCCGCTGTAGGCAGAGTTTTTCATATAGAACCGCAGTAATTACAAATGGTTCGCTTTTTTGGCAGAAAGAAGTGCGGGAAGATTTGATGGATGCGGACGTCGTCAATATCACGATGGCCACCAGTGATGCGCAAACATTTCATCGCATGCATCGACCACATCCACGTATCGATTTTGAACAGGTACAGCAAGGGATTCTTGATTTCGCCGCCGTGTTCCGGGGAGAAATCTGGGTCGAAATCATGCTCGTTGATACTGTCAATACTGATGACGAAAGAATGAATGCCCTCAAAGCACGCATCGATGCAGTTCATCCTGCGCGAAGGTATGTGATGGTACCCACAAGGCCGCCTGCGGAACCATGGGTGCATATTCCATCTCCTGAGATCATAATGAAAGCTCTGTCGCTTTTCGGGGGTACAGACATTACTCAGCCAGAGGAAGGCGCATTTGGGCTCGACGGATTCTCCTCAGCATCCGAAGCGATCATTGAAATATGTCATCGCCATCCTCTGCGGCTTTCTCAGGCAAGGTCAATTGAGGGGCGTTTTTCGCAAAATACACTCGACGATCTGCTCTCGAGTGGGAAATTGCGTGTTGTTGAGTACCAAGATCATAAATATGTGGTACCTTCTGAATTTGTCTTCGGGATAGGGGTCGCATGGAATGATCTAAGAAAGGGGATGGCTCGCGTAAATGTACGGTAAAAGAAATGTTACGTACATCTTGTTAACTTACACATATAGAAAAAGGCTGCCCAAACGGAATAGACAGCCTCTTTTCTGTTCAGCTTCATGGCGCTTGAATTAGTCATTTGACTTCATTGAGGGATCAATAGAGCGCCGCTCGCTGGTTATGCGCTGGGATTCTCGCCCTTTTCTTTTTTGAGCGCCCCGATTTGAGCTTTAAGCGCTTCGAGCCTCATTTCAAGGGCCTTCTGCTCATTTTCCAGTGCTTGTCTTTGCATGTCTTCGGTAATGGGCATGTAAGGTACGCCACCCCATGCGGCTCCCGATTCAGCACTTCTCCATCCACATCCCCTCAAGTGCCTTCCACCCATTCTTCTTCCATAGCCCAGTCCGAGACCTGTACCGCAATATCCAAGTCCGCGACCTGTAAGAGAACCATGACCCATTGGTCCAGTACCATCAAAATATGGCATAATCATACCTCCAGAATTTCAATTAGCAATCGCTACGGATGCCTTTTATTTGCTGCATTATAAGCAGCTTCAATCGCTTCGATTTCCTGTTTTCTTTCCCTGAGTTCTTCAACCAACTGCGAAAGAACTTTTGACCCTTGCGGAGTTATTCCATATACCCTTCGCTGAGGGCCCAAGCTCTTTTCATCCAACGAAGTTGACACGAGCCCTTCGATCTCGAGCCCACGCAATGCCCGATAAATAATGCTGATATCGAGTGCCCCTGGAGAAAAGCCGAATTGAGCGAGTTCATTTGCCAAGCTATATCCATAGCTTTTTTTCTGATAAAGGAGCACCAAGAGGCATGTCTGCAAAAACCTTATTCCACCCCGCATCGGAGCCATACCTCTATTTCTGCCGTAGCCTGGCCCTCTGTGTCTTTCTGGCATTGCCTTCTCCTTTTCTCTAATGAATAATAATAGTCTATAGACTAATTGTCAATAGATGGAATAGGCCGATCTTCTTTGAAAAAAATTCGTAATGGAACATGTAGTATTGAAGAGAAGTTTCCAGACTTTGACAGTGGCGAATTAGGTTCAATCAAATAATTCGTGATATTGGAAATATTAAAAGTACTCAATTTGAAAATTTATAACATATTATTGTTTGGTTATGTTTGGCTACATAATGCCTCATCATAAAATTTAACCGAGACGCAATTGATGACTCAGGATATTTTCTCACCACCCATGCGTTCTCATCGCGTATCTCTACCAGTCTTTTATTGCTATGGGCATGATGGAGTTTGTTGTGTGCAGTATCAAGGTTACCGCGCAGCACTACAGGATCATAGCTCGCTTTGAGTACCAAAAGTCCTTTTTTTGTCGTAAGCGACACAAGCGGACGTATTGACAGTTTTTCTGTTCCACGAAGGGATTTTCATTCTTGTGGTAACTGCGTAAGCGGGTGAAGGCAATCTGTTCGCTTCTGCACCAGTCACAGACCTGCGTATTGAGGAACTCCGAGCCATTGTCGGAATCGATGGCGTTGAGGGTGCAGCAGAACTCATGCTCGACTGAAGCACTGCTGTGAAACATGGTATCGATTTTCCAGGTATCCAAGCCGCTGTTCGCCAAAGCCATAGAAGGTTCTCACCGAGATCGTAGTCCTGTAGCAATTGACAGCTTTACCTGCCATGTAGTGCCGCTTTATAAAACCAAGAAGATTGTTTTTCTTTGGCAAGTAAGCGATCGATGGTAGCAGGGCTGATGGCAGGAAGCACAGCATTATGTACTATGATGTAACCAACTACTACTTCGAAATCGATGATGCTGACGTTTCAACAGGCAATGGAACAAGCGATCATCGATTTCACGAACATGAAGCGAATTTTTTATAGCTGACAAGGGGATGATGAGTGTACTGAACATTCTAAAGATCCGGCAGCAGCAGAATGGCTATGTGATGAGTCAATCGGTGAGCAAGTCCGATGATGCAACAAAGGCTTATTTATACTATCCGAAGAAGGCTATACGGAATTCTTTGATGCAGAGGGCGCTCTTACCTATAAGCTAAAAGAGCGAACCATCCCACCGCGGTGAGCACCACAGGTCAACTCGATGTTGAATGGGACAAAGACAAGCTAGCAGAAGATGAGAAGTATGACGGTTATTATCTGCTCTGCACCAATGTGATCGGCACGACACATATCCTGCATAACAAAAAGCCCGACTTTGCTTACTACCGTAACGATGGATTTTTAACATTTGTCTTCCTGATCTTTGAACGGGTGTTGGAATACACAATGGACTGGAAGTATTCGGCTGCGAGCATCCAGTATTCGATTTCCCATCTCAATGGCCAGCAGTTACCGAATTTCAATGTCTATCTGTTCGCTTATTACTACCAAATCATCAGAGATATTTAAAAATCTTCAACATAGACCTTTCAAGGAAATCCCTTAGACAAATAGATATCCGAATGCTTCTGGCGCAAACAAAGAAAATAAATTAAGACTTTTGAAAATAGACAAACAATTCTATGTAACTCTTCGCGTTGATTAACACTTTGCAGTTACAATAATTTCTAGTCATTTTTGACCTTCGGACTGTCAAAGTCAAGATATATCATCCAAGCGAACCATGGAAGGGAAAGATCGTCGAACTGCCGGACAACGCATATGATGACAGACAAGTCTACCTTGATAGAATGTTTGCGTCGCAAAAATGGCAAAGGAAGTAGACCTCGCCATGGTAAAAGCGATGATGGACAAAACCATTCAGCAAGGCGGACCAGCGGTAGAAGGTGATCTCTTTGGCATGGTTTTGCAGGTTATTGTAATACCCGAAGACATGAGGTTGCTATTCCGTCTCAAATCCCTGATTGTCAAACTTCAGTGCGTTCGCGTTTTCGGTCACTGTCCGGACAAGCGTCTCATTGGCACCCTCTGGCAGCTCGGCCTGGATTTCGAGGGTGACAGTAATGCGAGCACCTTTCTGTACAGATAAATGCGTGATAACTTCTTCAGCAATTCTACCTGCGTCGCGTCCAACACGGTCAGGATCGAGTGTAACAACACCATGGAACCGCTTGAAGCGGGGTGCAGAAGCTGCAAAAGATGATCGTTGAGGCGGCGCCTCTGGCGCAGAGTCGCTGATCACTACGATGGAGCGGGCATGGAACCCTTCAAGTTCAACATCGACAGTATAGGTCCCCGTCGTGTCGCCTGCTTGATACACTCCCAATCCATCAATCTCGCCCCCTGATGCTGACCATGCTGCGCGAGACACAGGCAGTGTTCTGCCCTCAGCATCGTAGGCGGTTAGGCTAAATGATACCTTTGAGGCGCGCGGTAACTCCACGCGTTCAGGCGTGAGAACTATTCGTGAAGGTTTTGCTTCTCTTTCCATCTGTTGAAGAGCGATGTCGGGTTTAACGAGAAGGCCTTCGCTGTTTTCGTCATTCAGTGCGATTGTCCGACCAGCACGCAGCCCCTTGAACCGCTGTGCGTTTTCATCCCACGAATCCGCCCACGCGAAGGAATCGCGTTCCCACGTAAGAAGCGAAACACCGTTACGTACACACTCGAGCAGTACGGACGGACTCACCAGTCTGGGAAGGTAGATATACCTTGCATAATCTTCGGCGAGTTGCTTTATGCTCACACAGTCGCCTCGCCAGAGCGGGATTCTGTCAAGGTCCATTCTGAGGCGAGTCGGTGCGTAACTGAGGATAAGCAATTCTTCATTGCGCAGTTTTTTGCTCGCACGAGCTGCCAAAGGTTCCTGGCCGCTTATTTTGATGCTTTGCCACACAATAGCTGCTTGCGGTGATTGTTGCTGGTCAGGCACCAGAAGCCACTGATAAGTCTCAGGCACACGGGCGGTGACTGTTGCATCGGATGCTGCAAGCTGCTGCTCTGCTTGACGTACCTGGAAAGGGGACAGATTGAGCTGATCCTTCTGGGAAATGATCGATTTCCATGCTAGGAATTTGCGCACCGCTTCATCCAAATCCTGTAGGCGACCTTTATCTGCCACAAGGAATACTAGTGTATTCCTATAAAGTCTCGGAGAATTCCCTCGAGATTCCAAGATTCGCTTTGCCTCTTCCATTCCGGGGCTATCAGAATCTTTCGAGTAGGGATAATCGATTCCAAGTACCACAAGGCGTGTGTCCAGGTCATCAGGTACATCCTGCCCCCCGTGAGGGAAAGTATGTATTCGGCTGAAATCTCCTTTCTGACGGAGGTCAGCCCGCATGCGCGTTTCAATTTCCTGCACAACGGCATCTGGATCGTGACTAAGTTGTTCTGCTCTGTCTTCTGCAAGTTTGGTTACAGTAGGTTGAGTGGAATACCAAAAATGACTTCCATCCTGGAATAGATAAGTGGCAGAGCTTGCAAGCCTTCGTAGTGCGTCGCCAAAAACAGTCGGTGATTCTCCCGGCATAACACTGCCAAGCTTGATCCGCCGATCTTCAATGCCATGGTGTGCAGCATCGGTAATGGGCGCAGAGCCTAGATAGATCGTTCTTGCTACACGTCGGGTAGCGGCAAATTTGCCTAAGTTTGGCACTTCTGAATCGATCTTCAACGGAAGAGAGTCAGGACCATCAACCTCCTTCTCAATGATGGGTACCCAGTTATCACTGAGATAGCGTGTCATTTCAGATTGAACACGGGGATCATCTACGGGAATATTTGCTGGCATTATAAGGGGATTCCGATCACCTTTTTCCCACAAACTGTGGATGACCGCTGCCATGAGACGCAGTACTCCTCTTGTGCGCTGAAACTTGAGAAGCGTTGACCAATCGCCATACAACCGGTCGAAGACTTCCGGATGGATTGGATATGCGGCCCTAAGCCGCTTCTCGTACTCCACGGTGCGACATTCTGGAGGGAATTCTTGCTGTTGCGCCATATAAAAATTCGAGAAAGCCCGCGTCACAGTATCCCGATCCTTGAAGTGCGATGCATCTCCCAAGGGTTCAAACAATCGACGACGAACGATTTCAAAACTTTCTTCTGCTGTTGCAGGACGCCAGGATGATTCCAGTCTCCCCACAACATTACGAAGCCGGATGAGGGCTTCTCGACCCTGCTCGCCTCCCACTTCTGCATTGTCTGCAAGTGTATGCGGAGAGCCGGTATCATCGGATGCCGGTAGACTTATCACAAGCAAACAATTCTTCGCCAGTTTAGCCGATTCGGTGAGCGCCTGTGCAAAGCTGAAATGTGTCTCAAAGTCGCCCCCGGGTAAGTCTCTGTCGCCGTGGAGTTGACGGGCGTATGCCACCCATTCGTCGATGAGCACGAGACACGGACCATATTCATTAAAGAGAATCCTTAAGGCATCGCCCGGACTTGTTGCGTTCTGATCATCAAGCGCGATACGGTTATACGCGGCTTTGCCACCTAGCTGCCAAGCCAGCTCTCCCCAAAGCGTATGTACGGTCGTACCATCAGGCTTTATCGAAGGTTGGCCCGGAGAGATACGGTTACCCACCAATATCACTCTGTTGACCTCAGGAAGCCTGCTGACACCTGCAGTCCTCATCACTTCATCAATCCCAACAAGTTCACCTGGATTAACTCCAGAAAAGAGATGATAAAGAGCAAGCATTGAGTGGGTTTTGCCACCACCAAAATTGGTCTGCAATTGTATTACAGGATCTCCGGTATTGGTCGCTAATCGCCTAATAGCACCGATTAGCAGATTCTTAAGACTCTCCGTCAGATAAGTTCTTCTAAAGAATTCTGTAGGATTCTTATATTCCGGACTGCCCTCACCAAGGTACACCTGCCACAGATCAGCTGCAAATTCAGCTTGCTGATACTGACCAACCGCGACATCGTGGTGCGGAGTAATGACTTCTCGCCATGGCTTCAGGGTTCCTGTAACCGCGCTCGTAATGGTTGAGCTTGTGCCCTTGCGCCGCTCGTTACGAACCTGTTCATCAAAGCGGATACGCAACAGTTCATTCTTTGACCGCTCTATCTCTTCAGCCTCGGGCGCAGAGATGGCAGTTAGGAGCCTGCTCGCAGAGTCGAGTGCACGGTAGGCGTCGTCGGTGCTAAAGGTGTCTTGATGTGCCCACATATTCCGGTTCTCCCGGAGTTCACTCACAAGACTTCGTTCGGCGTTACCCAGCGTCCGGCTGTAGATTTCGTTCCAGTTGACCCACATGAAATTGAGCAGAGCGGCGACATCCCATTGTTCAATCGGCTTGCCACCAAGTTTTCGATCGGCATTCGCGAAATCTCTAATTATCCCCTCGGCATCCCTCTCGGGGACTCTGGCAAAAACTTCACGCTTCACAAAAGGCGCAAGGCCTGCCTTAAGGATCTCCATCGTTTTCCCGACTCTGTCGTAATTGCTCAGTGCCATGCTGATAACTCCCAATTCTCGTTTCGACGCTATTTTACAATACTTCGAGGTAATAGTGTTTCATATATCGTGCCATAAGAATACGTCGAGAGGCAAGAAACTCTTCATAATTATCGAAATCCATATCCATCACGGACTCAGGTATGCAGTTCATTTCGAGATTTTCCTTTAGTTCTTCTATCGTTGTGATATTCGATCCCAGTTTCATTCCACCATTGACGATCTGATCTTTGATTACTTGAAAATATACTCGCGGCGCCCTTTTGCCTATCTTAATGTTAATTTCGCTCTGCATGTACACATAATTCGCGATTTGATTGTATTTCCCTTTCGTCAGTCCGTTTTTCTTAAGAAAATCCTTCGGGAATACATGGTGGATATCGCCCATGTGTAGTACAAGTTCCTCGACGGTTATGTCTCTGGAAAGAAATCCCTTCGCCTTTTTTTTCACCTGAGAAGCAAGAAAAACTCCCCAGAGCGGACTCGTTACCACCGAAGTTTCAAGACCCTGGGCTATTGTTACATCCCAGAATGTATCCGTGAGAAGCATAGCTTCAGCGTTCCTCATAAGTGCTTCCATTCCGTTCGCCTTCAACCCGCGAATGTCTGCGTCAAATGCGGAATCAGGAGCACCCCCACTGTAACGCCCAGTGAGCAGAGACATGACAAACCACCGCCTGACCCAACGTTCGATGCTTCCGGAATCATAGCCTTGGTCACGAAGTGTAAGATAAAGCGCGTAGCTGAAGTTGAGGGCTGATTGCGAACGTATAAAAGAAGCGTCAATAAAACCTGCAGAGCGAACGATCATGAGGAAGCGTTTGAAATTAGCTTCGCGCATGTAGTCGCGGATACCTTGCTCTAGCGTCGCGAATGATTCTTCCGCAATTCTCGATTCGAAGGTTCGCGTATCAAAATTACGACCAGAAAGTAAGTTGACCAGGTCGGAAAACTTGCCTCTTCCAAACTTGGCGATAAGCACGACACGCAACATATCGGAGTAATCGGGATCATAGATATCGCCGTTTTCATTTTTCAGCCACGACATCATCTGGAAATAGTCGGTCTTGGCAAATTCGGTATCCACATTTTTAATCGTTGTATAGAACCCTGGCTCTACAGCCATATGACAAAAATAATCGATCGCTTTTCGAATAAGAGGGCCATTATACTCCTCGCTCGAAGCAATCTTGGACATAGCAAAGTCAGCCTGCCCAAGCACGACACCCTTTGAGTTTATGCGGATAAATATTTCTGTCACGGTCTCTATATCAAGCTCATGAGCGAGCTCGATGATGCCGATCTGCCTGCTTTTAATGTTCAATAAATTCTGAAGCGTTGCAAAGATAGAATCTTGATCTGCGGTGGGATTTAAAGCCATGTATGATTTTAAAATAGCGAGTGTATTCGCTGTGCTAGAATAAAGCGGCGCGATATCCGAAATCCAAGAAGCATCATTCTCGATTGCCGGGTTACATACTTCAAATTCCTCTCTAAGAGGATTGAATGCGATTTTTATCCGTGTCTCTCGATACTCAGCGTTTATTATCTGACAACCAAGTACCGCAGCTGCAAGCGCAGTGACACGCTGCTGTCCATCAATCAGCACCTTTTTACCGTACGATTCTTTACCATCCTTAAGCCTGACATTTGGATTTTGCCACGTGATGAGGTATCCGATAGGGAAACCTTGATAGAGCGAATCCAGAAGATCGCGGACCTTTGTGGTATCCCACACGAAGGGACGCTGAATCTCCGGAATAGCAATTTCTCCCGAGGTGAGCCACGCCAGGATGACTTCGACAGGTTGATTATGTACTTCGTATTTGCTCATAAATGGTGACATTCACTCCTTCCAAGAGTTCTAAAAATGTTTACTAACCTAATCTTCGCCCTGTTCGAACAATTCACCCATATCGGACGAGGGCTTTCTGATGTTCTTCGCAAGGCGCTCAATCTCCGGCCAACTCTGCACGAGGCTGTTATAGGAGAGAGCTTCCTGCGCGCGCTTCTTGCGCTCGCAGATTGTATAGAGACGATAACAGAGCTCCCTGGCAGATTCGGCATCGCTACCCAGTTTCTGTACTATTTTTGCGGTCGCATTCTCTCCATCTTTTTCAAGAATGCGTATGAGCTGGTGTACCATCTCCCAAGTGGAGAGTCGAGTATCAGTTTGGGGATCCCAGCTTTCATCAAGCTCTGAGGGTGTGCGAAGCCTGACTCTGCCTTTGCCCGAGAAAAGAATGCCAGATGCAACCATTCTTTGGATGCTGGTATCTTTGGCCTTGGAGAGTGTTTCGGCCACGCCGAATTCTCCTTCAGAGAATCCATACTGTTCGAACCACGCAAGAGCCCAGCGGCTCTCCGCGTCGTAGTCGCCCTCCTGTTCGGCAATGGTCTCGTCGAGGGTCTGGTTGATGAGCGCGAGCGCGTCTCTCACCGTGAGCGGTGCGCCTTCGGCGTCAAGCACTTTTTCGTACTGGGTGAATATCGCCATGCCAGGGCCGATAGCAGCCTGCGCGAGATCCACTGGCGCGATGTTGCCGCGCTGAAGGTCTTTAAGGGCCCGAGGGATCTCAGAGCGGAGCTTCGAGATGAATTCTCGACGGCTGGAGATCGGCGCGTTAGGGGAGCGTTTGCGGCAGACGAGGACGATGCTGGAGCTGAGAGCGTTGGTGTCAATACCGATTGATCGAGCCCCTCGCTCAGTTCGGATTGGCCAAGTACCCGTAAGTGCAAATCCTGCTTGTAATACAGCCTCAAGAAAAGTCTCCCAACCTGTGCTGGCAATCCCGATATTCATCTCGCTCTCTGATTGTTTGAAGGCATAATAGATCGATATAGGAAATGCTGGATGTGCTTGCTCGGCTAGTCGATTCATCGCCAGAGTCATCCCGCTCAGAAAGAACGCTTCTGCTAATTCTTTACTCTCATGACGGTAGGGTGTAGCAACTAGTTCTTCATTTTTGGGGACAGCAAGTGTAGCAAAGAGACCTGGGAAAATTGGCTTCAATGTACGGCGAAGCCATACATAAAAATAATCTGAAAGATCTGCATACCCAATGTTATCATAGTAAGGCGGATCGGTTGAGATTAAACAATCAGTACTAATATTTTGTTTTTGAGCATCAGCTTGCTTAGCAAAACCTCTATTATTGGGTATAAAATTAAGAATCACATTTTCAATCCATTCAATGCATGTTGAAACCCAATTACCACTTGAGTCGGAAAATGGACTTGATTCAGCAAAATCCCAGACCATTGGAATTGCTTGTCGCGTAAATGCATGAGCAATAAATCCACCACCCGGTTCCCATGTAGCATTTGAATTCCAGTAATCAGCAGCTCGACTAATCCCACAGCCTAAATATGCCCCCACGGCCTCTGCATACGCCCGCGCTCCGGTGCCACCCGCTTCGAGGCCGACGTCATCGTCCGCAAGCCCGGCCTGTACCGCATCTTTCTCGATGCGAGGTATCGCTTCCTGCACGAGGTCGGAGAAGGTGTCGAGCGCAACAAGCTGGCGAGGGGTGAAGAGATCGCCGAAGGTGTTCATTCCATAAAGTGGAAGCTGGTCTCGGCATTTACCGATTAGATCATTCTGAGGTTTCCAATATGGTTTCACAGAGCGCACGATGTTTTCATGCTCCGTAATTGGGTCAAGGTACACTCGTCCTTTGGTTCCCTCGGCAACAATCGCCATGAGTTTCGAGCCCATTCTTCCTGCTCGGCCCTCTGATTTTATATAATCACCTTTTATTGGCTCTCCTGACATTAGGCACATAAAATTCGCACCGCGTGCCAATTTTGTTCCGTTCTTTGCCGCTTCCGGCTCCTTCGGCTTCCCCACCTTCACCGTAAACCGATACCCACCATTCTCGATGACCGGTTCGACATAGGCTTCTTTCCCGGGCTTGGTGGAGAGCATAAAGGTGCTCGCCAGCGGCACGTCGATATTCGCGAAGGCTGGATTGGGGCTCTTGACCGTGCGCGCCCATATCCACGCGATCACCGTGAGCTCTCTGCCCCGATACTCAGCAAGGTCCGGACGCCCCTCGACCATCTCGTCGGTGATCTTTACCTTTGGGTAGAGGTGCCCGATGCGCTTCTCCGCCTCGTTCCGCATCCACTGGCCGTAGTAGCGCACGTCCTCAGCCAGACCTGCGGCTCCCTTCCACGTCTTCGCGATGAGTTGGTTCTTCCTTGCCTCGGGATTGACGGGCGCCCGGCCCGCGAACTTTGGTGGAATTTCTATCATTGCCTTATTGATAAGCACTGCCACTGGATTAAGATCGCTCGCCCAGGCTTCAAGCCCAAGGCGTTGTGCTTCGAGGGGGATTGATCCGCCTCCTGCAAAGGGATCATGAAATGCTGGCAGCTTGTTCCGATCGAAGAGCTCCGCCGCGTGCGGATGATCTGCATTCTCCGCACAGGTGCGTAGCCAACTGTTCCAAATCTCATCACGAGCTCTCTGCAGAACCTCTTCGTTTGTGGTATTCTCCCACTTCACGAGGTCTTCGATGATATGAAAGAGACGCTCGCGTTCCTTCTGTTGGGCTTTTTCGGTAGGGAAAAGGTCCGGGTATGAGGAAGGATCGTCCACCATCTGCGCAAAGATCACCGCACGCGCCGCTGCCAGCGGCCGGCGCGCCCACCATAAATGCAACGTGCTTGGATGCCCGTGCCGGATCGATTTTTCACGCGCGCTCGCTGCATTGATCGCCTCCAGCGGAAGCGCTACTTCGATAAGTTTCTTTCGAGTGGTCATTACTATATCGTCCTTTTATTGTTTTTTGATTCTTTCACATAGCTGGTATACGCGTGAACCGAATGATTGCGGCCATCGGTCAGCTGGATTTAGATCCAAAGAGCGCGCGTTCTTAATCGCTCTCTCGGCCTGTTCGATGTACTCACCCGCGTCGTTGAGGTCCTTTCGATAATGTCCGTGAATCCTTCGTATTTCATCGCCAATACTCTTGCATCCTTTCCATTCAAGTTCTGACAGTACCATTGCGTCGATTCCCGTTTCCAAAATCCAATGCAGTAAAAGCCATGCCTCAAAGCAGGGTCGGCTTACCGCGACATGATAGCTTTTCTGGGAAGCTTGTTGTGCGATCTCACTTAGTTTTTTTTCACCCCAGCGGTCGTAATCGATCACTACCCAGAATTCGTCATCTGGTCCTGCTTTTGATTTCTTAAATGCATCGATCGATGAAATGACATGCTCAGGGGCCGACTCACTCGCTTCCTGCCTTTTTATGAGCTCGATATGTATCCTCGAAGGAAAGTCTGTATATCTTTCTTTAAATTCCTCGAAATATCGGTATTCGGTGACATCTCCTTCACATGCAATCCCGATGATACTGGCGTCTCTAAATCCGCTCAGACGTGCGAATGAACGGCGTGTTTTCATTTGCCCCACATCCTTGTCTCGATATTGCGGATTATTGGAATCCCGCCAAAACGGCCCTGGAGGTACCCTTTACGAATATCTTTATCGTATCGTGGTTTAAATTCTTCTAGCGAATAGAGATGAGACGCAGATGCCCGATCCTTCTCCACAAACCATATTTCGTCTTTGCGAAGCAGGTCCAGATCGAGTAGGTCAAGTTCATGAGTAGTGGCCAATATCTGACTTCTCGATGTCGAACATGAGAAAAAATACTCAAGAAAGGCTCTTGTGAGTTGCGCATGCATGCTGCGATCGAGTTCATCTATCACATAGAGCTTTTCGTGTTCGCACATGTCGGCGAGTGCCGGAATCAAGTCGATGAGCCGTAGTGTACCATCGGATTCATCTTTGAGATCGAACGGTATCTGCTCATGTGTTTCTGCGATTTCATGGGATATTGTGATTTTATACAGCTTGAGTTCACCATTTTGATTTTTCGCGAGGTGATAGCGAGACTTATAAGGCCCCGCAAGCATCATCTGGCTGCCATTTTTCAATTTATTTTTCAAGTCAAGAAGTAGATCAGCAGGAATATCTTTTACCGAGTTTTCAGGATCGAGCTGTGTTTCTCGAATCCCCGCAATACCAAGCCCTAAATTCTTAAAAAATTCTTCATATACATGTGCGATTTTCTTTCCGGGTGTCGCAGCTAGATCGAGTCTTGTATAAATAGCTTCAGGATAAATGACTTCCACACCATATCTGAACCAGTCATATATGCTGCGATACCTATCGCTGTTGCTCTCGACTGTTTCGGTGAGAAATGGCTGGTTGGGGCGAGTGCTTTTCGCAATAAACTGGAAACGCTGCTGCTCTTCTCTATTGTTAAAATGCTCAGGTAAGTCGAATTTTGAATCGGTACCTGTCCACGTGCGTGAAAACAATGTGCGTTCAGAAGTAGGAAGAATACGGGTGAGTGATTCTTCGAGAATGACATGATCGTCGAATGCAAGTCTATATGCGTACAACGTCTTGTCAATATCAATCTCGAATTCAAAAAAACTCGGCTCTCGCAGAGCGGAAGGTCTCAACCTGAATGGTGTTCTTTTAATTGGCTCATCAATCCGAAAGCCATTTACGATCATGCCTATAGCAAAATCAAAACACTTTGCCAAATTGGACTTGCCTGATGCGTTGGCGCCGTAGACTATCGCGGATTTCAAGAGTGAGGGTTTGTGCCGATTTCCGCTTTTCAGCATATGCTTCGATAAATTTCGACTTTTTCCCGCAACGCAACTTATGGTCTGCGGGGCATCGAATGAATAGAGGTTTGCGAACGTGGCTCGAACTAACATATCAGCCTCCGATACCACTATTGTAGCATTCTTTTATAAAAAAACAACAATTTTTGACATATTTAGAGAAATTATCTCTGAATATGCACATATTTTCTTGAAAATAGATTGAAAGGGAAAAATAAACAAATGTGACTTATAGTCATATGATAAGAATACGAATGGTTTACGTATGCTTGCTCGAGCTGTTTATCACTTCTCATGGCAGTTCCACACTGCATGATTCCGCCAATCAGCAGGGAATCCCATGAAGGCAAGTGGAATATCGGTGTACTCGGATAATAGCCTTTCTAATCGGTTTTGCCACTTGCTCTGTGGTGCCACATTTTCGAGTAGACTTCTCAGAACAGTTAAAACGGAAAACACACGGTTCGGTGGCGTAACGACAGGAATGTGCCACTCGGGATATTTATCAATAGAAGGAATTTTCGGTTTAACGCCTAGCTCCCTATTCCATAATCGCCCATGGTGGGCGCAAATGTTGCGGATATAATTCAGTGTCGAAATCCAAGAATCCATGAGAGGTAGATTTAAGCCGAATTCTGCAGAGACTCTCTTGAGTTCCTTCTCTTTCATACCGTGGAATAGTGTGAGAACTGTTCCATAACTCATGATCTCCACAGCCATCCATAACGGCAGATAATCGTGACAATCACCATACTTGTTAAAAAAATGAATGACAAAATCCTCTCGGGATCTTTCGGTCTCATCCTTTACGCGTTTCAGGAAATCAGAATGCCGCTGTGATGAGAGTCTAGGCAGATTACTTGGCTCCAGATATCCAAATGCTCCATGAGTATGACAAAAATCGTGAGTAAGTCTTGTTTTTAGGGCGATCTCGACGCGTTCTATTCCATCTAAAACCAATAATCGCAACTGTCGGTCAAAGACATATCGGCGCCATACTGCATCCAAGCTTGTCCCTGGATAGTATTCTTCGAGCCTTTGCCCATTGGGTGCCATTTTTCTGAATGTATGCAGATATCCGGATAACCTGTAATAGTTGACAGAAGAAAGTCTTTCAATAAGGAGTGTTCGTTCTGCGATCAAACCTCGGGATAATAAAAGATCAGCTTGTTCACTATACGTGAGGGCAGGTTTTAAATACTGCATTTTCTTTCCATAAAACAAAAACCCACCAATTTTGGCGTGCTTGCGCAGAGGCCTGGCGGGTTTGCTGTCATTAATATACAATTCTTCTTCATGCTTGTCAATGAATAAAATCTATAAAGAGCTTTCACCATGGGAACCAAAATTTTCCGATTCATCACTAAAGAGCTCATCTCGGTTCCTCAGCTCTAGCGATCAGCCCCGCAAAGTCGTATTCAGAACTTGTGACGAGGAAATCAGGTTCTCGCTGGAATGGCCGGCGTATGTAGTGCACTTTATACTCTGTCTCATCAAGAAATTCGACGATAGCAAGAATAAAGTCCTCGGGTTTATTGAGCGAATACAGCACTTCGTTTCTAGTGACCGTGATCGACCGTGCGCCTGAGACGCGACCCTTTACTTCGATAAAACGGAGTTTCCCCGTGCCAGGGATATGACTCTCTATATCGTACCCCAGCTTTTCAAATTCCCTGTCCACAGGCTCAAAGCCGAGGCTTCGCTCTATATCCATAACAATGGCACGTGCGCGAGCTGCACTCTCTTGGGTGTCCGCAGGATAAGTTTCTCTTTTTGTGGCTTCACCTCGCATAGCTTTAACGAGGCCAAGAGGAATCACAAGAAATCCTCCCTGAATGACAGGTGGCAAAGGAGAAAGCCCGGATTCGAGCGCAAGCTGATTGAGACGCTTTTTCATCCTGCTATCTAGAGCATCTGCGCGCTTTCGCGCTTCTCCCGAATTGAGACTGGCGTTTGGGTGTCCGCTCTGTTCTTTAGCTTTGAGTTCCTCCGCACGGTGATCCCAATAGTTGATTTCCTTGGTCAACCGATCTTTGACTGCGGCCCGTGTTTTATCGATGAGTGACAACCTATCATCTGAGACTTCTTTATAGTGTTCAGGCACAACCGATGCCACTGCGTACTCAAGTACCTTAGTCTCGAGGTCGCGCTTAATCCACTCGCACTCAGGACGAGCCAGAATCTGATCAACCTTAGGCTCGTCTTCTTTTAAGGGGCGATAGTCCAGATAAGGCGCATAGTGAATTTGACGCATTGTTCCGTCTTTATCGACTTCGATGTGAAGCACTCGCTTGGAAACGGTGCGGTGCTCACCGGATCGAGTAATGCTGGCGTCCTGGATTGCATGCTCGATATAGAAGAACATCCGCGGAACTGTACCGAGGTCGCTGTCGTCAACCAGAATTGTTCCCTGTTTGAGGATTTCACGATTTCGTTCCAAGGTGAGATCGATTACTGCGTCAAGCAGAGGTGAACCCGGGCAAAGGAATGCCGCAAGCGGATGGCCTTGAAGCGCGACCAGGTCTTTCTCGAACGTCACACGCTCATAACGGGAAAGCACAGGTTCTCGGAGGCCAATCTGCCTATCTCTGTTACGTACATTAGCTGGCACAAAGGTGACTTCATACCTTCTAGGTTCACGCTGTTGCAATGTGCCCCCAAGGCGACGAAAAGCCTCAATGAAAAACGACTCAACATAGTGTGGTTGGAGTCGTCGCGCTTCCGCACGCTCCATATCTTCTCGGATCCGCTGAACGCGGCTCACATCCATTACATCGTGTACGAGAGCTTTTTCATCAAGCAGCTTTCGCAGCTGTTCAGTGTCGAGCGCGTGGTCGACCACTCGATTGAGGGATTCGCGGACATCCGGCTGTTCACCATAGCGAATCGCTTCAATGAGAAGATCCTTAAGAGATTTCCCATCGAATTGTAGTTTTCCGAGCACATCAAAGACCTGACCTCCGAGGCTCTCTTTCGCCTGTGACAGTTTTTCCAGGAGCTTGAGATAGACGTCGCCTTCGCGGGTATCCTTTGCCACAAGATTCCAGAGGAAACATACTTCAGTCTGTCCAATTCGATGAATGCGCCCAAAGCGTTGTTCCAGGCGGTTGGGATTCCATGGCAGATCGTAGTTCACCATGAGATGGGCAACCTGTAAGTTAATGCCCTCCCCTGCAGCATCAGTTGCAACAAGTACTTGCACGTCGGGTTGGTATTTGAAGGCTTCCTGAATTTTGATGCGGTCTTCACGTCGCATACTGCCATGCATAACAACGACTGCGTCATCTCTTCCAAGGAGCGTCCCAATTCGGGCACGGAGATACTTGAGTGTATCTTTGTGCTCGGTGAATATAACGATTTTCTGATGAGGAGAAGATTTTGGCTTCAGAGTAGGTGCATCTTCATCCACGACGCCTTCTTGAGGCAGGGGCTGTACAGCGCCATCATTCCTGAATATCTCCTCAAGAAGACCAGAAAGCTCGCGCCACTTTGTATCCTCGCCACTTCGGCGAACAATTGCAGCGAGTTCCTCGAGGTGCTTTAGGGTACTGATTTCAAGCCTTAGTTCCTCAATTGTTCTGGCCGCGGTCGCCTGATCAAGAACTTCTTCTTCGAAACTCTCGACCTCGTTGTCCGGGGCTTCCTCAAGATCCTCCCAAGCCTCTTCGTCTAGAACAGGCATCTCATAAGCCGGGTTGAATTGTGTCCTCCCTTCCTGCACAAGCTGCATGTCGTGAAGCCGAGACTCAAGACGCTCGCGGCGGCGCTTCAGAGATTGATAGATAGCTTCCGGTGAAGAAGCAAGCCGCCGCTGCAGCACGGTGAGAGCGAAACCCACGGTGCCGGCGCGCTTCTCATTCTGAAGGGCATCTGCCCGATTGAACTCTTCCCGTACATAGGAGGTGACAGCCCTATACAACGATTCCTCACCACCAGAAAGCTGATACGACACTGTAGTGGCAACTCGCGGAGGGAAAAGTGGCTTGCCATCGAACTTGACAAGCTGCTCCTTCAACATTCTTCGCATGAGGTCGCTCACATCGGTCTGATGGACACCATCCCGGAACTTTCCTTCAAATCGATCAGCATCAAGGAGAGACATAAAGAGTTGGAAGTCCGCCTCCTTACCGTTGTGAGGCGTGGCGGTCATGAGAAGGAAATGCCGTGTGAGCGACGACAGAAGTTTTCCAAGTTGGAATCTCTTCGTATAATTAATCTCACCGCCAAAATACGTGGCCGACATCTTGTGTGCTTCATCGCAGACCACGAGATCCCACTGGCAGTCCGGTGCCTTGAGTTTTTCCTGAAGTGCCTGGCTGCGTGAGAGCATGTCGAGCCTGGCGATGACAAGATCTGCTTCGGCAAACCAGTTGCCAGTCCTCGATGTTTCAATTCTGTCATTTGTGAGTATCTCAAATGGCAGGTTAAACCGCTGGTAAAGTTCGTCCTGCCACTGCTCAGCGAGACTTCCAGGACACACCACGAGGCACCGCTGAAGATCGCCCCGCGCAATGAGTTCTTTCATGAGAAGCCCAGCCATGATTGTCTTCCCTGCACCAGGATCGTCGGCAAGCAAGAAGCGCAAGGGTTGACGTGGTAGCATAGCTTCGTAAACAGCGGTGATCTGATGCGGCAAGGGCTCGACTTGGGATGTATGGACAGCAAGCACAGGATCGAAAAGATGTGCAAGCCGTATGCGTTGGGCTTCCGATACTAGACGAAAAAGCTCGCCATCTCCATTGAAAGTCCAAGGCCTCCCCGCCTCCACCAAGGAAAGCCTGTTCTCGTCCTGTCGGTAGAGCAGGGTATTCGCTACCTTGCCTGCCTGATCCTTGTAGGTCAGCTCAAGCGCATCCGATCCATACCATCGCACATTTACTACCGAAACAATTTCTTCGGGTAGAATGCCTCGCAGCAGTGTGTTGGGCGTCAGTTCTTCAAGTGTAAGCATTGCATGCTCCGTGATTGACTAAGTGTTGACAAGGCATGTCTGATCTTGAAAATTGTAGCTTTCCTATACGCTCCTGTCAAACACAACCAATCTCACTCGTCACGTTCAGAGTGCGAATTCGATTATCTTTTTCTGAATTGAGACGAGCGTGTCCAGGGCATCAGCAAAGTGGGCATGATGCGCGAGAGCATTGTCCAGGAACTTGAACAGCATGCCGGTGAAGAGCTTGAGCACGCTGAAAAACTGACCAATCGAATCATTTAGTTGGGGGGAACGCCGCTCATCAAACCAGAAGACTGGTTAAAAGAATCGAATTGCAGCTATGATGCTCCCGCTAATTCCGATACAGGCGTGCTTCTTGATCAGAATATCAAGGGCGAACAGGGCGCAATGATGAGGTGAGCACGAAGAAGACCTCGAGGCACTGCGTCATGATCATGGATGAGCTCGCGAAGCGCTTAACTCACGGTGAACAACAGTACGATGCGGATGGCGCCATCGTTGCGCGCGGACGTGTCTCGACGCAGCTCCTTGAGTATCTGCTGGATGATCCCTATTCCAGGCTTGCCCCGCCAAAAAGCACAGGCCGAGAGGTCTATGGCGCGGCCTTTGTCGATAAGCTGGAGCAATTTGCGTCAAAACAAAGCCTTTCCTATGAGGATAAAATCGCCACGGCGACTGCCTTTACCACAGATATGTTGACGAGAAGTTTGTTATGTTAGTCTCTTGTAAGCGTTCGTGATCTTTTTATAATGTAAAAATCAAGCATTTCATTCGGAAGGAGATGCTCCATGATGCAAATGGAATTTCTCGACTCTCTGTCTATCGCTGTGCTGGCAGAAAACTCAGTACTGCAAGGGACCAAGTTTCTGGGCCAGCATGGCATATCCTTCTATGTGGTTGCATCAAAGAATGGCATATCCAAGCATATCCTTATCGATACCGCTCAGAATGCCCAGGCAGTACTGCACAATATGACGCTTATGGGCATCCAAGCTTCGAGCATCGACGCGATCATTCTGACACACTGTCACTACGATCATACTGATGGATTAGCTGACATGCTCAAAAACATCGATAAGAGAGATTTGCCGGTTATTGCGCATCCAGACCTGTTTCGAGAAACCTTTGTTGAAAAGCCTTTTCTCCGGTCAATGGGAATGAATGCTCAACATAGTAAAGCTGCTCTTGAAGACCTAGGTGCTCACTGGTTTCTCTCGAGCGAGCCATTACGGCTACTACCTGGCTTAGTGACGACCGGATATATTGCTCGATCGAATGATTTTGAGGACCCTGGAATTGTTGCGAAGACGTTCGATCACGATGCTCGAGTGGTTCCAGATCTGATGAAGGACGATATCTCAGTGGTTGCTGCCACCAAGGATAAGGGCCTCATAATTCTTACTGGATGCAGCCACGCAGGCATTGTAAATATAGTGAATCATGCCATCGCGATGACAGGCATACCGAAAGTCCAGATGTTGATGGGTGGATTTCATCTTGTCAATGCTTCTCAAGAAAGAATTGAGAAAACAGTCGATATGCTCGATAGCGTAATAGGCGGATCAGTCTACGCAGGTCATTGCACAGGCTTTGATGCAGAGATTGCGCTACGCTCCAGATTTAAAGACCGATTTCTACCTCTGCAAACAGGGATGCGGTTTGAAATTGAATGAACCTTAGTGGAGATATTCAATGTGGTTTTCCAAAGTTCCCGCGACATAGGCTGCAGCGGCTTCCTCGATATTGAGCTTGTCTGTAATGATAGCGGGGATGCCCAAGCTTTGAAGATTGGCATAAAGCCCAGCGCCCATGCCTCCGGCAATGACGGCGGCACAATCGCGGACAGGCTCGAGCATGCTCGCATGTTTGGATTGAGATACTGCATCAAAACCATGGCCACTGAGTGCGCTATGTTCATGCGAATCATTGTGCTGTCCAGCAAATGTATTGTGCCCTGATTTTGGGATTATTTCTTTGTGAGATATGGTGCCATTCTCAATTTCCACAACTACATAACATGTTGCTCTGCCAAAATGGCGAGAAATGGTGATTCCGTCGTCGGATACAAATGCGATTTTCATACTACATGTTTCTCCTTCGTATAAAAGAGTTGATCAAACAAGAGCGAATTTCTGCGCTAAATGTTGATCGCTGCGAGGACAAGGCATGATTATTCTTTTGAAGCGATCTCGCTTTCTGCATTTTTTAGTTGGGACGAGACAGAAGCTAACGCAAGCTCGACCTCGTTCACAAGGCTATCTGCGTCTTTTTTTACGGTTCCACTAAGAGTAGCCCATCGGAGCGCCCGCGTTTGTGCGAGTTCCTTTCTCCAAGGAAGACGTGCGAGGATTGGCAAACCCATACGTTGCGCACCATTCTGGCTTCCATCGTCGAATAAAGCAACTTCGGTGCCGCAGTGGGGACAGATCATGGTGCGCATGTTCTCCACCACACCAAGCACCGGCGCCTTGAGCATCGATGCCATATTGATCGACTTGTGCACGATCATGGAGACATAATCCTGGGGTGTTGCGACAACGACGAGGCCAGAAAAAGGAATAGTCTGAAACGCGGTAAGCGCGACATCCGATGTTCCGGGCGGAAAATCGATAATGAGATAGTCGAGCTCTCCCCAGATCGTATCAGACCAGAATTGGTCGATCGCCTTAGCCAACAATGGTCCGCGCCAAATCACTGGTTCATCTTCGTGTGCATTAAAGAGATTGATGGAGAGCACCTTGATTCCTTCTTCATTTTCTACAGGGAAGAGATGCTCGCCATCGGACTCACCGCGAAAACTATCGATACCCAAAAGGCGCGGAATACTTGGGCCCGTGATATCTGCATCGAGCACACCTACCTGTAAACCTCGTGCCACAAAGGCCTGTGCAAGCAGCGAGGCGACCATCGATTTGCCCACACCACCCTTGCCACTTATTACACCGATAACCCGCTTTATCGAGGGATTAGGCTTTTTTTCAGGGACAATGCCCATAAAGGACTCCTTATGTCAAATCTTGGTAGATAGTTTTGAGCATATGCTAATAATATTGCAGATATAGAGAGAAATTCAAGCCTCCGCATTGCTTTATCAGAAATCTAGATAAAACGAATGAATAGATATTTAATTGCAGCTTCCTAGATGTTTCATAGCGGTGATTGATTTTTGCCTCTTGCGTCCGCCCAATGACCAATATATATTGTGTCTTTGCTGGCACAATACACAAT
>MWDY01000179.1 GCA_002070755.1 Spirochaetes bacterium ADurb.Bin110
AGTTGATGCGAGAGCATCGCGGCTTCTGCTAACTAGAGCAATGTTGAAAGCAAGAGCTCCTATGAGTGTGATGGCGAATACAACAATTGGCAAAACACGCCATACATCGCGTTTCATTTCATTCCTTTTCGGATAACAACGAATAATCCTAAAGCGATGATATCACAGCGATATGAACCTTCAAACTCCCTGGATTTTTGAGAACGAAAGATTCTCTTGCCGTTCGATGCTAGCTCTACTCTTGTCGATAGATAGCAATTTCGTTAGCCTTTAACATGTGGCAAATCATTTGTGCTCATTCTTCTCGATCGAGCCATCCTCAATTAAGATCTTCTCATATGTAAGCCTTGACTCGACTATGGATGAAGCGCGCAGAATTCTTCAAAAGGGACTAGTAAAAGATATTGCAATAGTGCGGGCTGATACTCAGACCGCAGGACGTGGTAGGATCGAAGGTCGAACATGGAGCGACATGCCAAAACATTCTCTTCTTATGACCATGATTCTTCCAAAAAGTTATAAGAATATTGCTGCAATACCCCTCCGCTCGGGGCTTGGCATAGTATGGGCATTGGAAAGAAGCTTGGAAGCTGCATCTTTAGACACTCAAGCGTCCCCTAATCCTATAGTTAATCATGGAAAATATGGACAGGAACAAAAGCCATATTTCTCCTTGAAATGGCCAAATGACATAGTCGTTCCCCTTTCTGCTGATTCTGGTCGCTTTGGTAAGCTTTGCGGAATCCTCTGCGAGCAGACTATAGACAATGTCTTTATTGGTATCGGGCTCAATCTCCTGAAATCGAGCTATAGTGGACTCCAAACTGATCTCTCACCTTTCAGCTTAGAGGAAGCATTAGGGTTTGTTCCGCAAGCCTTTTCCAATCTCGACAATGCTGCTTGCTCGATAACCGAGCATGTCCTTAAAGAACTCCATAATCCTAATTGGCATTCGGAATACGAGCATAGACTCTGGGGGTTAGGCGCTCCTATGCGCTTTCTTATTGGACACCCCCAGCTTGCACAGGAAGTAGACGGCATCTGTGAAGGTATCGATGAAAATGGAAGTCTCATTCTGAGCAATAATGGCGAGAAAAGAACATTCGTCTCTGGAGAGATATCTCTACTCCGCCCTGTATGAATCTTCGATAGCTCTAATAGCTTCGTATAAGATCGCATTTATGGGTACATTGAGACCAATAGCTTTGGCAAGACGTATCATTGCCCCCGCAAAAGCATCGACCTCGGTCTGCCTTCTTGCTTCTACATCTTGAAGCATCGATGTCTTGCCCTCAGGAGCAAGTGTCTGTAAGACAGCGATGCCACGATCGATATCCGTTTCATTGAGATTAACGTCGAAGTGACTAGATAGTGCAATAACTTCCATCATTGTCTGCCTAAGAAGCTCCTGGCCATGGAGAGAGTCTTGAAAAAGGCGATACGGAGATCTTATCAAGGCAGACCATTGGTTAAGGCCAACATTGATCATAAATTTGAACCATATCTCCTTTACTATATCCTCTGGCACCACAAAAGCGATATCGCTCGTACGAAAGAACTCTTCGAGGAGAGCTAGCTTAGGAGCATTCTTCTGTGCCTTCTCTTTCTCAAAGCCACAAAATATCTTACCCTTGGCTAGATATTGAACCCTATTCTCTTCACGAAGTGCATCGATGCCGAGGATCATTGCATATGGTACCCTATCCTCACCAAACTCCTTGCGGAGTCTTGGCACCGCATCTATTCCATTTAAGAGCGATAGAATAATAGTATTCGTGTTAATATACGGCCTCATCTCCTCTATGGCCTCTTCGAGACTGTAATTTTTCACTGCAACAATAATAAGGTCTGCTGGAGCTGCCTCTTGCTGGTCTTTTACAGGCAGGAAATACTGTTGGCCATTTACGACAAATCCTTGCTTTAGATAGCGAGCTTTTCTCTCTCCATTGGCAGAGATTATCACCTGTTTACCCGCATCCTTGAGGCGCACAGCTATAGAAGCGCCGATTGCGCCAGCTCCAACTACTGCCACAGAAATGATCTCCTTCATTATAAAAACATCCTTTCAAATTAGTTTAGGATTATGGCTTATTGGAATCCGCTAGAGGGAAAGCCCCATTATAGGCGTATTCCTGAACTGCCTTTATGAGTTTACGCGGAATGCGGCAACTAATCCAGGTAAATTCTTCATCATAGTGTTCATCGAGCACAGTAGCTTCGCGTAGAATGAGACTTACAATATGGTATTCAGCATGCGGAATGCGAAGTATCAATGGCTCCATTTGCTTCGTCAAGGCTTTCTGGATTTCCTTTACAAGCTCTCCAAGCCCTTCTCCAGTTTTTGCGGAAACTGCGATGCTTCCGGGGTATCGCGAAAGAAAAGCCTGCACTGTGTCCAGATCTACAAGATCGATCTTATTCAACACGAGGATATACGGTATTTCGCCCGCTCCAATATCGGATAGAACCTGCCTTGTAGTTTCGATATGAACATCTATACTTCTATCCGAGGCATCGGCTACGTGAATCAGAACATCCGCAAGGCTAGCCTCTTCCAAAGTGCTGTGAAATGCCTCCACGAGCCCAGGCGGCAAATTGCGGATAAAGCCAACGGTATCCGTAATGAGTAAGGTCTGCCCCCTAACGAATTGTATTCTTCTAGTTGTTGGATCGAGCGTAGCAAATAGTTTGTCTTCTGCATGCACACTTGCCGAAGTGAGCGCATTTAAAAGGCTCGATTTTCCTGTATTGGTGTAACCTACAATGGCAGCCCTTGGCACACCGCTTTTCTCTCTGCGCTTGCGCTGGACGGCTCTTTCTTTGCGAACCGTCTCCAATTCGCCTTTTATTTCATGAATTCTTCTTTCGATCTCTCTTCTATCGAGCTCTAGCTTTTGCTCGCCGGAACCCTTTGTGCCATAGCGCCCTCCGCGCTGCTGCATCAGGTCATTGTAGGAGTGGGCAAGACGCGGCAATGTATATTCGAGCTGAGCAAGTTCGACCTGTAAACTGGCTTCCTTAGTAAAAGCCCTCGATGCGAATATTTTGATTATGAGTTCTGCTCGATCATAGACTTTTTTGGAAGATAGCTTTTCCCAGTTTCGCTGCTGCACCGGGCTTAACACATGATCGAAGATTATGGTATCTGCACCTGCTTGATCGGCAGCATCGGCTATCTCTTGCGCCTTTCCAGTTCCTACTAGCAGAGATGATGTAGATTCACGAAGAAGTATCAACATCTCTCCTACCACTTCCTGACCAAGTGTATCGGTAAGCCTATGCAGCTCATCGAGTAGTTCGTGCGCTTCTGGCTTAGGTATCTCGCTCGATGCTACGCCGATGAGGAATACACGGGAGGCCTCAGAAATGCCTTTGACTCCTGTCATTCTTATATTCATCATTGTATTTTACACAATTCATGCAGATATGACATCAGCCTCGACGCCACGGCTTTTTAGGTGCTACAATATAACAATTCCCAACCAATATCAAAGGAGGAGTTCTTATGCCTCTTCAAAAATCGGATCTCAGCGATGCAGTGATCAATACTTATTATGCGGTGCGAGGGCCAATTGTAGCTCGTGCACAACAACTTGAGAATTCTGGTAAGGAGATCATCTATTGCAATATTGGAAACCCCCAAGCCCTTAAGCAAAAGCCGCTTAGCTTTGTTCGAAACACTCTCGCAGCCTGCGAACAGCCTGAACTACTAAAGAGCTCTAATAGCGCTTTTATGGAAGATGTCAGAGAAAAAGCACACTATATCCTCGAACAATCGAAGCATGGACTAGGAGCTTATTCTGAGTCTAAAGGACTTGGATTTGTGCGCAAGGCTATTGCAGATTTCATAATATCGCGCGATAGCTTTGATGGAGTGAAACAGATTGCAGATTTCGAGCATATCTATCTTACTGATGGCGCCTCCAAAGGCGTCCAAGCAGCGCTCACTCTTCTTATTGCAAAAAAGAATGATGGTATTCTAATTCCTATACCGCAGTATCCTCTCTATTCTGCAACACTCACTCTCTATGGTGGACAACAGATAGGTTACTATCTGGATGAAGAATCGGGCTGGAGCCTCGATGAGCAGATGCTCGAAAATGCAATGCAGGAAGCTCTAACCAAAGGTGTTCGCGTTCGCGCCATCGTGGTAATAAATCCTGGCAATCCTACTGGAGGAGTGCTCAACGAAAATAATATCCGCATGGTGATACGTTTTGCAAAGAAGCACAATCTCACGATTCTCGCCGACGAGGTATACCAAGAAAACATATATAAGCCAGGAGCCCATTTTATTTCATTTGCACATGTTATGAGCTCTATGCAAGAGAAAGAGGTAAGTCTTTTCAGCTTCCATTCGGTATCAAAAGGATTCTTTGGTGAATGTGGGCATCGTGGCGGGTACATGGAGGTACGGAATGTACCATCAGAGGTTGTGGATCAAATCACTAAGCTTCAATCGATTTCGCTCTGCGCCAATTTGCCAGGGCAGATCCTTGCTTACCTTATGGTAAGCCCTCCAAAACCTGGAGATCCGAGTTTCCAGCAATTTACCGATGAGCGAAACGCAATCCTAACCGAATTGGCAAAGCGCGCAAAGATGCTGGAGGAAGGGCTTAATCGCATTTCCGGCTATCGCTGTCAACCCATAGATGGAGCTATGTATGCTTTCCCCTCGATTGCTCTGCCGTCTGGGAAAAGCGATGATGACTACTGCATGGCCCTTCTAGAGCAGACTGGGGTCTGTGTAGTACCTGGCAGTGGCTTTGGACAGAAGCCAAGCACTGCTCATTTCCGCACCACTATTCTTCCGCCAACAAAACAAATCGAAAGAGTCATCGATGCTCTTGAGAGATTTCATGGAACATGGAAATGACTTTTTTAGCGTTATGACCATCTCGTGCGCACTTTCCGCAACTGAGCAAGAGTTGCCTTGAAATCGCGCGGGAACGGAGCCTCTATTATTAGTCCTTCCTTGGTTTTTGGGTGGACAAAGCTCACTTTTGCAGAATGCAAAGCCGTTCGGCTGATAAGAGGCCTTTCCTCGTATGCATCTCCTTTCCAACCAGTTTTTAGCGCAGAAAGCAAAAGAGGAGCTCCATTGCCATATAAAGGATCCGCAACAATAGCAAGCCCAGAAGCTGCAAGATGCACGCGTATCTGATGTGTTCTGCCGGTTTCGGGAATAGCAAGCACAAGAGCAAAGCCCCTAAATCTCTCTATTACTTCGAAGCGAGTCTTGGCTTCTTTACCTTTTGATGCATCGATAATCGTGCGATGAAGTCTGTCGCCATCAGCACGAAGCGGAATTTCCACTTCCCATGCATCAGACTCTGGTTCACCATGTACTATCGTAAAGTATATTTTCTCTACTTTATGAGTCGAAAAATCGCTGCTGATTACGCGATGTGCCGCCTCATTTCGCGCATATAGCAAAACGCCAGTGGTGTCTTTATCGATTCGATGCACCGGCATAAGTCTGCCAAATTGACTTTGAAGAAGCTGCTGTGCGACAGGAACGCTTGGATCCCAGCGATCAGGTATTGCAAGCATTCCTGCAGGCTTGTCGATGGCAAGGAGATCTTGATCTGCATAAAGGATTGGACATAATTCTTTCACGACTGCAAATGTATCATAGATTCTCTATTGTTTCTCTATCTCGAATCTCTTGTATCGGAAATAAGTTAAGCAGATCTCAGGCCTTTTATCATGATAATATGCGAAAAGCTCCTTATATTGGCATCCTCTTGCCGATTTCTATCATTTTTTATATCTTATTACAGGCCTATAAAAGCCGATCCAAAGTAAATATCCGGTTTCACAGCATCGTATGATCGATGTATGTGAATGCTGCCGGTAAAAACACTGTCAATTCAGGAGAGCAAGGTATGGCAAAACAATTGTTGTTCAGCGAAGATGCACGCCGAAAACTTCTTGTCGGTGTAGAGACAATCTCTGAAGCAGTCAGAGTGACTCTTGGCCCTAAAGGCAGGAATGTGCTTCTAGACAAAAAATTCGGAGCTCCTACGGTAACCAAGGATGGTGTATCTGTAGCCAAGGAAATCGAACTCGAAGATCCGTACGAGAACATGGGTGCCCAGCTTCTAAAAGAAGTTGCAACCAAGACAAATGACATTGCTGGCGATGGCACTACTACTGCAACTGTGCTAGCGTATTCCATTGTCAAGGAAGGCCTAAAATCCGTAGCAGCCGGCATCGATCCAATGGCCTTGAAGCGCGGAATCGATCAGGCGGTGACCCTATCTGTCCAGGAAATCCGAAAAATATCCAAAGACATCAAGGAAAAAGAGGAGATTGCCCATGTTGCTTCAGTCTCCGCCAACAATGACATCGACATTGGAAACCAGATAGCCGATGCCATGGAAAAAGTCGGCAAAGATGGAGTAATCACAGTCGAAGAATCCAAAACCATGGAGACCACCATCGAGTATGTCGAAGGGATGCAGTTCGATCGTGGTTATACTTCACCATACTTCGTGACCAACCGCGATTCGATGACTACAGTCTTCGAGAACCCCCTTATTCTTATCCATGACAAGAAAATATCCAACATGAAAGATCTCCTCCCAATACTCGAGAAGATCGCTCAAACTGGCAAGCCACTTCTTATCATTGCAGAAGAAGTAGAAGGCGAAGCCCTTGCTACTCTAATTGTTAACCACCTCCGCGGAACACTCAATGTATGCGCAGTCAAAGCCCCTGGCTTTGGTGATCGCCGCAAGGCGATGCTCGAAGATATCGCCATACTCACTGGTGGTGAGGTCATCTCTGATGAACTTGGCCTAAAGCTTGAGAATACTAGCCTAAGCCAGCTTGGTACAGCCAAGACTGTCAAGGTAGACAAGGATAATACAACAATTATCAATGGCGGCGGCAAGCAGAAGGATATTCAAGATCGAATTGCCCAGATCAAGATGCAGATCGAAGAGACAACTAGCGATTATGATCGCGAAAAATTGCAGGAGCGCCTTGCAAAACTCGCAGGTGGCGTTGCTGTTATCAATGTTGGCGCAGCAACCGAGGTTGAAATGAAGGAGAAGAAGCATAGAGTCGAGGATGCTCTTTCTGCAACCCGTGCTGGAATAGAGGAAGGTATTGTGCCTGGCGGCGGTATAGCACTTATTCAGGCAGCTCTTGCTCTCGATAAGGCGGATACCTCGAAGATGACTGATGATGAGCGTGTTGGTTTCAAGATTGTCAAGAGAGCACTCGAGGAGCCCATCCGCCAGATTGCCGAAAACGCTGGTATCGATGGTTCCATCATCGCAGATAAGGCTAAACAGGAAAAGAAAGGCGTCGGATTCGATGCAGCAAAGCTGGAATGGACAGATATGACAAAGGCAGGAATAATAGACCCAGCCAAAGTCACACGCTATGCGCTTCAGAATGCGGCTTCGGTTGCGTCGCTCCTCTTAACAACAGAATGCGCCATAACCGACCTGCCAGAAAAGAATCCGCCTGCAATGCCAGCTCCAAATGCTGGAATGGGTGGAATGGAGTATTGAGAATAGTCATAGAATCATCATTCGAAGCAAAGAAAGGCGCCCCGAAAAAGGGCGCCTTTCTTGTTTATATTATGTCATCCAAATTCGATTAGGAAAAAACTAAAGGCTCCTATAGGCTTGAAGCACTGATAGCAAGTCGGCCTTCTTCGCCATTCTGATCGAACTGGCTATTATAGAGCTCGGCATAGAAGCCGCTCTTATTGAGCAACTCTTCATGCCTACCTTGTTCGACGATATCTCCGTGATCCATAACAAGAATGAGATCCGCATCTCTAATCGTAGAGAGTCGGTGCGCAATAACAAAGCTAGTCCTGCCCTGCATCAGCAATCCCATAGCTCTCTGAATCAAGAGCTCGGTGTGAGTATCAACATTACTCGTCGCCTCGTCTAGAATAAGCATAGGAGGCTGAGCGAGCATGGCACGCGCAATAGTCAATAACTGCATTTGCCCTTGTGAAATATTGGTTGTCTCCTCATTTATCTCGAGATTATAACCATCGGGCAAAGCTCGCACAAAATGATCCACATGGGCAGCCTTGGCAGCTTCGACGATTTCAGCATCGGTCGCTTCGCGCTTGCCATAAGCGATGTTTTCCTTAACTGTCCCCGAAAAAAGCCAAGTGTCCTGTAATACCATGCCAAACCAAGAACGTACCACAGAGCGTGGCAAACTGCTAATTGGTATATCGTCGACAAGTATCTCTCCACTATCCGGATCATAGAATCGCATAAGTAGTTTTACCAATGTCGTCTTGCCAGCACCTGTTGGACCCACAATAGCCACTTTTTGGCCGGGCAAGATAGTTGCGCTGAAATCCTTGATGATAGGCTGTTCAGGCAAATAGCCAAAGCGAACATGGCGGAACTCGACTTTGCCTTTAATGCTCTTTGGTGGTTCGACAAGAGCTCCCTTTTGTCCAACCTCTATCGATACATCCTTTTCTTCCTCCGAAGCTAATAAATCAAAGATTCGCTCTGCGGCTGCCGCAGTCTGTTGCAAGACATTCGAAATATTCGCAATCTGGACTATTGGCTGTGTAAACTGTCGTACATACTGAAGAAAAGCCTGAATGTCCCCAACTGTCACCACCCTCTTTGCTGCAAGCCAGCCTCCGCTTACTGCAACCGCTACATATCCGATATTCCCAACAAAATTCATAAGCGGCATCATGATGCTCGAAAGAAAGTGACTTTTCCAAGCCGACTGATAGAGAGTCGAATTGAGCTCATTGAAAGTTTTTATGGCCTTCTCTTCTCCTCCATAGGCTTTGACAACTATATGGGAACTAAAAATCTCTTCGATATGACCATTCACATGCCCAAGGTATTCTTGCTGAATCCTGAAGTACTTTTGAGAGCGCTTTACTATGACTCGAACAACTATCAGCGATAGAGGAATTGTCACCAATGCTACTATCGTCATCTGCCAGCTGATAGTGAGCATCATCACGAAAACACCAATGATGGTCATGATCGAGTGGATCATCTGGGAAATAGTCTGAGTAAGTGTCTGGTTCACTACATCAACATCGTTTGTGATTCGTGAAAGAATTTCTCCATGATTAGTGTTGTCAAAAGCCCTGAAAGGCATTCGATTTATTTTTGCTAAAATATCCTTGCGAAATGAATAGGTAATCTTGACCGCAATGCCAGATAGAACCCAGCCCTGTAAGTATTGAAGAATAGAGGAAGAAAGATATAGAGCCAATGCTGTCAAGAGAATGGTCTTGATTTTTGCAAAGTCGATATCCCCAGTCCTTGTCAACTTCTTGACAACTCCTTCAAAGAGCGCTGTTGTAGCATTTCCAAGAACCTTCGGACCTAGTATTGCAAGAATAGTCGATACTATTGCGAAGATCATCACACAAAGAATTGGCCAGCGATAAGGACCTAGATAAGCGATGAGCTTCTTCATTGTGCCTTTGAAATCTCTCGACTTTTCGCCAGCCATTAGTGCCCTACGGCCAGGGCGAAGCGGCCTTGTTTGCGGTTTTTTTTGCATCTGTGTTTCGGAGAAAGCGGATGTATTATTCATGTTTTCATGATTCTCGTTGGTATTCATACAAGTTCCTCCTGCTTGAGCTGCGAAAGCGCGATGTCTCTATACACCTCGCAGGTATTCATTAGCTGTTCATGCATACCAATTCCGACTATCTGCCCTTCATGAAGAACGATTATTTGCTCTGCATAGCGAATAGGCGCAACACGCTGCGTCACTAGAAAAATCACACTATCTGCCGCATATCTCTTCAACGCTGAACGAATTGCGCGATCGGTCTTGTAATCGATCGCCGAGAAGCTATCATCGAAGATATAGATGGGGGCTTTCCTAACCAGAGCACGAGCTATAGCCAGCCTCTGACGCTGTCCTCCAGAAACATTCATACCTCCTTGAGAGATTGGCCGCTTAAGCCCTTCTGGGCTTTCTTCCACAAGATTCATGATCTGAGAAACCTCGAGAGCCTTCATAATCTCGCTTACCAAAGCATCTTCTTTTCCATACCGGATATTCTCTTCGATGTCGCCAGAAAAAAGCATGCTCTTCTGGGGAACCAAACCTATCTGAGATCGAAGCTCTGCAAGGGGCAGATTCCTTATGTCTATTCCATCGAGGAGTATCTGTCCTCCGGTTACGTCATAAAAGCGAGGAATTAAATTGACTAGAGTAGATTTGCCAGATCCTGTCGTACCAATAATAGCCGTAATAGTTCCTGGCTTTGAAATAAAGCTGATATCCTCCAGAACATTCTCTTGCGCCCCTGGATACTTGAAATCGACATGACGGAATTCGATCTCTCCTCTGACCGGCTTGGATAGATGAACAGGTTTCTCTGGATCACGAATACTCACTTCCTTGTTTAGAACCTCTGCAACGCGTTCCGCAGAGACACTCGCTCTCGGGAAAAGGATAAACATGGCCGACATCATAAGGAATGCAAAGAAAATCTGCATTGAGTACTGCATAAAAGCCATCATGTCACCTACTCGAATGCTCCCCACAGCTACCTCATGGGAACCTACCCAAATAATGGATATTGAAACCACATTCATAATGATGGTCATTAGAGGCATAAGCACAACCATAGCTCTAGTGACATAGAGCATCGTACTTGTCAGGTCCCGATTAGCCTTGTCAAAGCGCTTTGCTTCATGATCTTGCATATTGAAGGCTCTGATTACCATCATGCCTGAAAGGTTTTCGCGCACGACAAGATTCAGCTTATCGATAAGCTTTTGGACTATCCGGAATTTGGGAACCACGATAGCAAATACAAGGGCAACTATACCGAGAAGGACACCAACCGCCATTGCAATGATCCACCACATACCGGAGGCCTTGCTTAAAGCCCGAATTACACCCCCTATCCCAATAATCGGTGCATAGAAGAGCATACGTGTACTCATCATTATGAACATCTGAATATGGTTTACATCGTTAGTCGATCGCGTTATAAGCGATGCTGTAGAGAATGAATCGAATTCGGCAAGCGAAAAGTCCTCGACTTTTGAAAACACCGCGTTTCTGAGATCTCGCGAAGTACCCGCAGATAGTCTCGAACCCAAAAAACCCACGAGCACAGCAGAACCAACAGTAATAAGCGTTATTAGTAACATCTGAATGCCCACTCGCAGAATATAGGAGCTCTGCATTGCATTGATGTCAGCTCCAAGCGCTGTGAATTCTGCTTGAAGTCCAAGGACTACAATCTGAGATTTTATGAGAGGATCTAAGGCTTCGATCTGTGCCGAAAGCTCTTGAGGGGTCATGGAGGAAAGACCAGAGAGACCCGATTTCGACATCTGCGGCGATACCTTGCCTGCCGCCATTGAACTCAACTGTGAAAATGCCGCAAGTTTAGGATATTCCGAAAGAAAAATTGCGCGAGCCACATCGAGCTCAGCTTTGTCCTTGCCTGAAAGCATCATGACTGGTTCTTTTTTTGCAAGAGGCCAATTTTTCGACAGCGATTGAGCTTCGGGGGAATCAGGCAATACTTCGATATAAACCTTTTGCAGAGCCAAGAAATCCTCGGGCTTGGCTTCCATCTGGAATAGCCTTTCCAAGGCTTCAAAAGTGCTTTTTTGCATGACAGTAGGTAAATCAGCCTCAATACCATTCTGCTGAATACCCACATTAACTATCCTTGATAGATAATCCGGCAAGGATAGATCAGCATTTGCCTGAATGAATAAAAATAAAACAATCAATATAAGATTAAGCCAATAAGGTTTTAGATAACGAAGGACAGTCCTCATTTTGTGCTCCTATGAAAAGCTGATAGCTAGTTTTCAAATTATTGTTGGAGAGGAAATTATCGGTGATTTGTCGCCGTCGATAAATACGCTTAAAAGACAAACATCGTTGACAATAAACAATTCTGACATATTCTTAAAGCCTCAGAAAATAAGATACATAAATAATAAGAAAAGCTCATATTTTAGGCAAGGAAGAATCGGAAGCAAAATGGCGGGAATTCTTTGGTCTAAGAGTTAAACTAAGCTTAAAAAGTCAAGCTCTAAAAAAATCTTCCTTTATAATTGGATACATCTAGCGTATCTAGTCTATGTTCGTGTAGCCTTAAGCGTCGACTAAAGTCTTCGAAATTGCGCTTCTCCCGAGGACTCCAAAATACTTCCGAAAGGGCGCATAGGCGAGGAAACAGCATATACTCAGCCTGTCTGCCAAAATATATCAGCTCGCTCCATAGATTGGCCTGCCCGCCTAAAATGTGATGCCTTTCCTCATAGCTCAGCCTCTCAGACACTGGCTCGAATAGATACGAATCCTTTAGCGTACAGACTCCAAGATGCCCCGGTTCTTCTGGATCATCGTTATGCTTATGGTCAAGGTAGCAAGCTTTCGTTTGAGGGCACATCACCACATCATAACCACACTGAGCTGCATGGATACCTGGCTCGATTCCTCTCCAAGACATTACGATGGTGTCTTTTCCTATATCACCATCGATAATCTCGTCCCAACCGATCATTCTCTTGCCGTGACTAACGAGCAAATTAGATATCCTTCCCATGAACCATGATTGCAGCTTTTCGGGGAAATACCTGCCATCTTCGCTCGCAAAGCCTAATGCATGCATTCGCTCCCTGCATGCTGGGCATTCCAACCATCGTCTCTTCGGCGCTTCATCTCCACCCATGTGTATATAGGGACCGGGGAACATTTTGCAAACTTCTTGAAGCACATCGTCAAAAAAGGTAAACACATCGTCGTTTCCAGCACAAATGATATCCTCGAAGATTCCATAGCGATCTTCGGGTTCGAAATGAATACTGGAATCGGCTCTTCCCCTACATGAATATTCTGGATGAGACGAAAAAAGAGCGATGCTGTGACCTGGCAATTCTATCTCTGGCACAACTAAAATATGCCTAGCCTGTGCATAATCTATGATTCGCTTTACATCAGATTGGCTATAGTAGCCACCTCTCTTGCATTCACCTTGATAGCGCTGGTCTTTCCTAAAAGCCCCATACTCCACAAGTTCAGGTCTTGAAGGAATATCGAGCCGCCAGGCTTGATCGTCAGTGAGATGCCAATGAAACACATTTAGCTTGTGGAGAGCAGCAAGATCGAGCAATTTTTCGATAAACTCCACCCTAAAAAAATTCCGCGCACAGTCGAGCATCAGACCTCGCCAACCAAACCTTGGTTTATCGACAATTCTGCCAGCCTGAATCGACACTCTTTGTCCTTCTTCGCAGCTCTTCCCTAAAGCAAGTTGCCATAGACTTGCGGCACCTCGGATAATACCAGCACCTTCTGCGGCTGTAATTTGAATACTGGAAGGCGTTATTTCCAGCGCATAGGCTTCAGGGGTTTTCAGGTAGAGATCTGACTCTAGCGATAGTCGTATTGTCGATCTTTCAGGTTTATTACTTCCAGGCTCGCTTGATATAACCAAAGGCTTATGATTATCTGAATTTCTAGAGATAATTTTTACTCTTTCAATCCCTGGAACTCTAGAAAGCCAAGCCGCAAGTATCTCCGCTTCTTTCTCTAGTCCAGGTTCTGGAGCAATACATGTTTCTTGATTAAAGCGGAAACTACCTTCTCCAGCCTCATAAGCGACGGGAAGAGGAATAATACTGTCTTGGTCCGACATACTACCATCCTCCTCAAAGACCAAAGCCTGCAATGAGATCTCGATAATAATAGAAACTCAATTTTGGGTGCCTTTCCAGTGTATTAGGATCTATGGCTGCAATACCGAAGGTTCGATTATAACCAAATGACCACTCGAAATTGTCGATCAAGCTCCATAAAAAATACCCCTTTAGTGGAACACCTTGCTTTATTGCATCTCTGCAGGCATTGGCGTGGCTTCTTATGTAGTCTATTCGGTCATAATCTCGGACAATGCCATCTGTATCTGGCTTATCCGGGAATGCTGCGCCATTTTCGGTAACATACATCTTTTTGCAAGGCCAAAGCGTTGCGATATATGTCAGTATTCTGCGCAAGCCTGATGGCTCTATCTCCCATCCCATATCCGTTTTCTTTTGATAGGTGGGGACAAATTCGAATCCATAGGGGTTCTTGGCGCTAAAGGGAGCTGCGCGAACCGCTTCCTCGTTATAATAATTTACACCAATAAAATCTAGGGGCTCAGCTATTATGTCCATATCGCCCGCCTCGATTGGCATATCGGAGCTAAATATGTCCATAAAAGCTTTGGGATAAGCTCTACCAAAGACAGGATCTAGCCAAAGCGAGGTGCGCTCGATTGAAGCTCGCTCCGAAGCCTCGACATCTTCAGGTCGAAGAGTTGCCGGCCTTGGCTTCGAAGGATTGATGACAATGCCATACTCTCCCTTGAACCCGCTTTGTCTAAAAGCTCTTGCCGCAAGCCCATGTGCTAAAAGAAGATGATGTACAGCCCTGTTTGCTGCTCTTCGATCTCTCAAGCCTGGCGCATGCTCCCCTGTGAGATGGCCTAAAAAGGCAGCACACCATGGCTCATTCATGCTTGTCCAATGGCTAACTCTATCTCCGATATGAGAATACATAATGGCTGCATATTCCTGGAAACGCATCGCTGTGTCGCGATTGCGCCACCCACCTGCCTCTTCTAATGCTTGCGGCAGATCCCAGTGAAAAAGCTCGATCCAAGGCTCTACGCCTGCTTCGAAGAGCTCGTCGACGAGTCGCGAATAATGATCCAACCCTTTCTTGTTTGGTGCGCCCTTCCCTTCTGGCTGGATACGCGTCCAAGAAACCGAAAAGCGATAGGCTCCAGCATTCAGCTCCCTTAGAAGCGCAATATCTTCTCGCCATCGATGATAAGAATCGCAGGCTATGTCTCCCGTGTGGCCGTTTGCTATCTTATCTGGCGTGTGAGAAAAAGCATCCCATATAGAAGGCCCTTTCCCATCTTCTTTTGCAGCACCTTCTATTTGATAGCACGATGTCGAACAACCCCACACAAAATCCTGAGGGAACCCATCCTCTCGCTTCATGCTTGCTCCTTATTCTTGATTAGGGTCTTATCCCTTAATGGCACCTGCGGCCACACCCTTTGTAATTTGTTTCCTGAAAATAATATAGAACACCAGCATCGGTACCATTCCGATGGTAAGTGCTGCAAATTGCTTGCCATAGTCAGAGGAAAGAGAACCAGAAAATTTATAGATACCTAGGGGAAGCGATTTGAGCTCGGTCTTCGATACCAAAATATTGATCAGTGCAAACTCATTCCATGTATTTGTAATATTTAGTATTGCAAGAGTAGTAGCAACTGGCACGCTCATTGGCACAATAATGCTTAAGAATATTCTGAAAAAACCAGCTCCATCGATGCGAGCCGATTCCACTACGGCACTTGGAATTGCTCTAATGTATTCAGTGGACAGATATATTCCAATTGGTAAACCTGCTCCAATATATACAAGAAGTACTGCAAATCGCGTGTTATATATGCCTAACAAATTCACTTCAAGAAAAAGAGGGATCATCAGTGTCTGGGTTGTCAACAGAATTCCCATGATAAAGCTATTATAGATAGGCTTGGTTGCCTTTGACTTTAGTTTGGCAAATGCAAATCCCGCCAAGAGCGAAAGAAAGATGATGCCCACAGTCGTCCCAAGCGTATATAGAATGGAATTAGGAAATAGAAGGCTAAAATCGCCTATTTTCCATGCACCCACATAGTTCTGGAGCGTAGGAGACTTGGGCATTGCAAGCTGGCTTACCTGAAATTCTCTCGTTGTTTTGAACGAATTCATGATGAGCCAGAAGATTGGATAGAGCGTCATAAAGGCAAAAACGCTCATAATGAGATAGACTGCGGCTTTGCCAATTATAGATAGGGCTTTTTTGTACTTGCTTTCCTTGATCATCTCGGGCATTGCTTATTCCTCCTTTCCGCCATAGCGCTTTTCTACTGCTTTTGTAAGAGCGATCAGCCCAAAACTGATCAAGACCATTATGAGTGAAATAGCATTGGCGAGCGGAAAATTAGGCCTGCCCAAGAACGCATTGTTATACATATAAATAGATAGTATCTCTGTGACACGCGAAGGCCCTCCGCCAGTCATGGCAAAGATAAGAGCAAAACTGGAAAGCGAACCTGAAATGGCCAGAATCGCTGCATTTACTATTGTGCCTGATAATTCGGGCAGAATGATGTAGCGCATAACCTGCCCTTCGTTTGCGCCATCGATTCGAGCGGACTCTACGATTTGCACATCTATCTTCTGCATGTTTGCTAAGAAAAGAATGAGATACATTCCTGTGTACATCCATAGAATCACAAAGAGAATTGGAAGCATGGCGATATTTGGTTTTGTTAAGAAAGTAGGACTCCATTTTTGCACAAAGAGGTTACTCAGCGCAGTATAGACCTCCTCGATTGGTTCACTATGGAAGGAAGATAATAAATCGCGAAGATCTAGAAGGGGCTCAGAAAACATAGCTTGCCCAGAAGGCCCTACGAGATCGAGAATCTTCTTTATTACATCATCCGAGAGGGAAAAACCACCAGCAGCATTAAATATGCCTCTAAGTTGGTTTTGAAATTCCTTGACCCTTATTGAATTAATCACCTCAGCGATTGGCCCATGCGGGGAAAAAATGGTCTGCCACAAAAGGCCAACCACAATGACAGAGATGATATTAGGCACATAAAGCACACCTTGCCAAAATTCAGGTGCCTTTACAATTTTGGCATAGATAAAATAAGCAAAGATGAATCCCAGCGGAAGCTGACCAAAGACAGAAACAAGCACTATATAGATATTGTTCTTGAGAGCATTCCAAAACCATGGATCGCGGAATACGCGCAAATAGGCATCAAATCCAGCGAATCCCCATTTCTCGCCTCCAAACATCTTGCCGCCAGAATAATTCGATACCGATAACACGATAGAGAGAACAATAGGGAATGCCATGACCAAGAGATAGATAGTGAAGGCGGGCAGAACCATAGCCCAGTAAGCCCGCCTCTCTTCAATATAGGATTTCCTCGAATAGGCCATACAGACTCCCTAAAAAGGAGCGGAAAGCGCAGAAGACACAGAGGCTCCTCCATGCCTATGTATCTACGCTTCCCGACCCCTACTTTTTCGATAGTTTTACTTTGCTGAAGCTTTCCAGACTTCAAAAGCCTTTTGAACATCCGCTGCTACTTTCTCCGGGGTTGCTGTCCCAAGGCCGATAGCAATGAGGCCATCATTGAGAACATTATAGACAGCTGGATCGAACATGCCATCGAATACATAGCAAACCTTAGGATTATCGGCATAGAACTGCGGTACCTTCGCAACGAGGGGTTCGACATCCGCCTTTACATTCTTTCGCGTTGGCACATATGATCCTGTGCTATAGCGAATCGATTGTACTTCCTCAGAATATAGGTATTTGAATAACTTGACCGCTGCTTTCTCCTTTGCGGAACCAGCAGGAATGGATGCTGAAATCGCCCAGCCAGTTCCTGCAATTCCAGAGAGAACGCCAGGATTCACTTCTCCAGGGATACTTGGGAATGGAAGGAGCACAAAATCCTTCTCCTGTGCGGCTGGTGGAATTAACGCCTTGCCTGAAGCCTTATCTGTAATGTAAGCGCCTGCTCTCCAGTCGCCATCGATATAGATCGCTGCTTTCCCGGCTACGAAGAGCCCGGGCCCCTCACCATAACCTACCTGATTGTCTTCGCGCGCCATGATCCCATCTTTATATAGATTGTCGATGACCTTCAGCGAATCTATAAAGGGTTTATCGGTGAACTTGGCTTTACCTGCGAGGATAGCATCTACAAAGTCATCGCCAGCCATACGCCCAAGCACAGTAGAGAAGAGGCAAGATTGCATCGGCCAGCCATCCTTGTTTGGCAGCATTATCACGTTGATACCCTTGGCTTTTAGTTTCCATACCATTCTCTTCAGATCATCGTAGGTATTTGGTAGATCGAAGCCATTATCGGCAAGCAATTTCTTATTGACATACATGACAGATGTATAGGTGAAAGCCTGTGGCAACATGGCTAGATATTTACCAAGTTGATTGTTTGGATCAGTGGCTGCACCGGAGAATTCCTTTAGGAAATCCGGTCCAAGTAGCTTGGAGAGGTCTTTGGCTAGCTTCTTCTCATGGATGATTGCACTTCGAGAAGTAGGCCAAACATAGAACACGTCCGGAAGGGTGCCAGCAGCTGCATAGACCTGTAGTTTCTGATGATATGGCTCGCTGAATAGAACCTCGATATTCAATTTGATATCCGGATTCTCCTTCTGGAATTTCTCCCAGATTGCGACATCTTCCTGATATCCTGCCTGATCGGCCTGCTGGTAGTTGAGTACATTCAATGTGACCTTTTCCTGCGCTACTACCGCGCCTAGCACCATCATAAGTGTTAGGAACACGAGTAAGGCTTTTTTCATAAGAACCTCCTTATATTGGGCAATTCTGCCCTTGTTCCAATATGAAAAGGCATATCTGCCTTTTTACCCTTGATATCTCAATGCCTAGGAAACCCGCTTCACCTTGTCCGAAGAATTAGTTGAAATGAGCCCTGGCAATCGCTGCTCCGATAACAGGCGTTCAAAAACCATCCCCGCAGCTCCGAAGGCAACTGCTTTTTCACCAAAGCTCGAATAGCGAATCTTGACATCCTTTGGCGAAGGATACATCCAGTTGTCTCCGAGCCTGCGTCGCAAAACCGCTGGCAAATCTACATCGAGCGCCTCTATGTTTCCTCCTATGAAAACTTGCTGAAAATCCATGGTGTTTATTAGCATAGCCATGTTCCGCGCAAGTTCATCCACTGCTCTATTGAGCAAAACCCTATCGAATCTCAGCAACATGAGCTCGTCGCGGCTCAAGGAGAATTGAAGATTTCCTGGTCCATTACAGAAAGCACTTCGGAATTCACCAGTGTAACCATGAGCTCCTGTGTGGACTTTCCCCGCAAGAACGACCCCAAAGCCTACTCCAATCCCTCCATATTTCAAAAGAGAAGTTTCATCTTTTCTGTATTCCACAAGCGCAAAGAGAAAATCTTTAAGCTCTTCGACTCTATTGAAAGCAAGCTCGCCCCAGGCACAACAGTTTGCATCATTCTCTATAAAGCAAGGAACATCCAATTTACCTGCAATGGCTTTGGAAAAATCAAGCGTCTTATCGATCCCTAGCGGAACCGAATATCTAATGCGACCTTTTTTTGAATCAACCAAGCCTGCGGTGCCTACTCCAACACCTAAAAGAAGAGAATCTTTGCAATGCTGTTTGCGTGTGTCTTCGATTATCTGCAACACTACCTGAACAAAATTGTCAGAGGTAACATGAGTATCGCCTCGAAGAGTAGCCAGAATATTGCCTGATAAATCTACTACTACAGCTTCATAGAACCCAAGCTGAAGCTCGATACCAATGAATCGTCCATATTCTTTATTTACAGCAAGACAGATAGGCTTGCGTCCTCCTCGAGCCGAAGCCTCTCCTTCTTTCTGCTCCATTATCAAGCCATTCTCGATAAGATATGCAACTTGCTTTGTAACTGTGGATTTATCGAGGTCGAGCTTATGAGCAAGATCAATGCGACTTATAGATGGGTTGCGCAAGATAGTGCGAAAAATCTTGACTGCTGTACGGCTCCATTGATCTCCACGCGCTGGCATATTCTATCTCCTAAACATCATGCAAGAAGTCCTGCTTTGTTCTATCTAACAAGCTCGAATTTCCTGCCTAATTGTTGGTTGATTTATCCAACCAATTAACATATAACACCAGTATCTTGAACTGTCAAGGAAAATCTTTCAGAATTAAGTGGGAGGCAAAAAGTGGAACTGATCGATCTTGCTGGCAATTGGAATCTTATCAGGTTTTCCGATGGTACAAATCGGCCAATAACTATACCCGGCGACATATATTCAGCGCTTATTGTTTCGGGAGAATTGGCAGATCCTTATTTCGGGGAAAATGAACTGTTGGCTCAATGGCCTGGAAAAGAAGACTGGATTATCGAGCGATCCTTTTTCATCTCCGAGGCTTTTAAGGCAGCGTCCAATATAAGGCTCTGTGCAGATGTCCTCGATACAATTGCTGAAGTATATATAAATGAGATCTTGGTGGGGACCAGCAACAACATGTTTCGGCCTTTCGAAGCCGAAGTCCGCTCAGTTCTGCATTTAGGGGAGAATAACATACAAGTTATTATCCGCTCACCTGTCCAGGCGGCTTTGCGCGAATCACAGCGCCTTCCATATCCCATACCAGCCTCGATCTACCCCATTTCGTCACCACACCGCAATTTAATACGCAAGGCGCAATGCATGTCGGGATGGGATTGGGGTCCCTGTCTAATGACTGGCGGAATATATGATGGCATTCGCCTTGTGGCTACAGATGGGCCATTTATTCGCTCTATACAATGCCATACATCGGCTCTAGGAGACTTTGCAGGTTGTAATGATTGCGGGCCAGACTTTTCGCTTCGAATCTCGGCAGAGGTAGAAGTACCCAAGCCTATGAAAGTTGCTGTCTCTTCCTATATCTATGGCAAGAAAGTTACAGTGGAACAGGATTGCGAGCAGGGAAATACAATCATAAGCACTAGCATGGTGATTCAGAACCCAAAATTATGGTGGCCACATGGCCATGGTGAAGCTGCTCTCTACGATCTAGTTGTCACTGCTACAGCTGTTACTGTTCAGCCTGCCACTGCTAAGGCTACCACTGCTGAGACCGCCCAGACTTCCAATCACCCTCAACCCCATGTGATACATAAGAGAATCGGCTTTCGATCGCTCGAAGTGGTTTCTCAAGAAGATAGCATTGGAAGAGGCTTCAAGTTTCTCGTAAACGGCAAAGAAGTATTCGCCAAGGGTGCAAACTGGATTCCAGTCGATGCCCTGCCATCGAGATGGACAAGAGCACGTATCGAGCATCTGCTCGATTCCGCCATAAGCGTGAATATGAACTGTCTCCGCGTTTGGGGAGGTGGACGCTATGAGAGCGATGATTTCTATGAACTGTGCGACAAGAAAGGCATTTTGATCTGGCAGGATTGTATGTTCTCCTGCGCCCTTTATCCTTCCAGCCGGGAATTCCTCTCCAATGTGGAAGCCGAAATCAGTGCACAGGTAAAAAGACTTTCGGATCATCCCTGTATAGCTCTTTGGTGCGGAAACAACGAAGCGCTTGGTGCCATAACCTGGTATGAAGAATCGAAGAAGAATCCTGCGCGATATATTGTGGATTATGATAGACTTACCGAAGGCGTTCTTGGGAAAGTGATTCGGAGGCTTGATCCAGACCGTTGCTTCTGGCCTTCCAGCCCTTCTGCGGGTCCCGACGATTTCTCAGACAACTGGCACTCTGATGAGCGCGGAGATATGCACTTCTGGTCTGTGTGGCATGAGGGCAAGCCATTCTCGGCATATCTCGATGTTCAGCCCCGTTTTTGCTCGGAATTCGGTTTTCAAGCCCTGCCTTCGATGTCGACTATTGCTAGCTTTGCTCCCAGAGAAGAATGGAACATCAGTGCACCGGCGCTCGAAGCTCATCAAAAGAATCCACAAGGGAACAGCATAATTTTAAAAAGCTTGTTGCGATACTTCCGCATGCCTCGCGGCTTTCATGAACTTCTCTATCTCTCTCAAGTACAGCAAGCTATGGCTATTCGCACGGCAGTAGAATTCTGGCGCAGTACGATGCCTCGATGCATGGGGACATTATATTGGCAACTGAACGATGTCTGGCCTGCCATAAGCTGGTCGAGCCTTGACTATGATGGGTCCTGGAAAATCTTGCACTACGAAGCACGGAGATTCTACGCTCCTATTTTGCTTGCGCTCTTTATCAAGGATGGGATAATACATGCCCGTCTTGTGAGTGAAAGCCCTAAGAACCATCGAGCCAAGGTATGCATAAAGCTTATCGATTTCTGCGGGCGGCCAATCGATATCCCTTCGAAAGAACAAGGGCCAATAATTGAACGTCTTGTATCTATCGAAGAAAATCATGTTTATCAGGTGTGGGAGAAGCCGATCGTTGAATTGCCCTGCAAAGCCAATGAAGCCTTTCTCGAAGCCACGCTAGAAGTCTCTGAGATTGGCCTATACTCGACATCGATTCTGTTCCTTACCGAACCAAAGCGCTGCGCCCTGTCCGAGCCAAAACTTGAAACTTCTATCGAATACAATGAAGGTGGAGTGCTCAAAGCAGTAATAAAAGCTACCGATGCACCGGCTTTCTTTGTCATGCCTTACCTCGAAGGAATCGATGGCCAATTCGATGATTCCGGTTTCTACATGGCAAAAGGCAGCACCAAAATCCTAAGCTTTTCTCCGATAAATGAGACAACTACTTGTCTTAAACGATCGGAACATAGCGGAAGGCTTCGGCCAGCCCAAAAAACTCCTTTGCCTACTCTTTGCGTATTCCATCTGGAAAACAGCTTTTAGCTACTGAAAAGCGCCTCAAGATCCGACTTAGATAGGCAAGACCAAAGTCCTAAAAACCTTATAAATCTTCGCAAAATCTTATAGAACCTTAAGCGTGCCCTTCTTTTGAAGCGCTATCATCCTAAAAATAAATGGATATGGATGCTTCAATCTCGCTTCTGATAATTTGGCGCTTCTTTGGTAATTACAATGCTGTGCGGATGGCTTTCGGCATAAGCTGCGGCCGTAATTCGTACTATTCGCGCCTTCCTGAGCTCGGAAAGAGTCCGGGCTCCTGCATAGCCCATACCTGAACGAAGGCCTCCGAGCATCTGCGCCATATAATCCGAAAGTTTCCCGCGATATGGAACCATACCCTCGACACCTTCGGGAACTGCCTTTCCATTTGGCCGTACATTCATCTGGCCTTCTGTCGGGCTATCTGATTGGCCCGAGCCATAACGATCTCGGCCATAGCCTTGAAGAGCTCCGATCGAACCCATGCCACGATAGCTCTTGAATTGACGACCCTCATAGAGCACAAGTTCGCCAGGAGCTTCCTCGAGCCCTGCAAGGAGGTTCCCGAGCATGATAGTCTCTGCGCCCGCGGCTATTGCTTTTGCGATGTCGCCTGAATAGCGAATACCTCCATCGGCGATTATAGGAATACCATAGGGCTTCGCAGCTTGTGCACATTCATAGATTGCGGAAAGCTGAGGCATACCTGCGCCAGAGATAATCCGGGTCGTACAGATTGAGCCAGCTCCGACGCCGACCTTTATCGCCGAAGCTCCAGCTTGAATAAGCATCTGCGTCCCCTCGGCGGTTACCACATTGCCTGCAATTATAGGAATATCAGCAGAAAGAGACCGAACACGTCCAATTGCCTCGATCACTTTTTTTGTATGGCCATGGGCTGTATCGATTACTAGCACATCCACATTGCGAGATAGTAGTAAGCTTACTCGCTCTTCCAGATCAGAACCAACGCCTACGGCAGCACCAACGAGAAGCCTACCCCGCATGTCCACCGCCGCACTCGGATATTCTTCCTTTTTGACGATGTCTTTTAGAGTGATCAACCCTTTAAGCTTGCCCTCTCTATCTACCAGAGGAAGTTTTTCAATCTTATAGCGCCGGAAGATCACTTTAGCCTCTTCTATGCTCGTTCCTTCGGGCGCGGTTATGAGGTTTTGAGAGGTCATAAACTCCGATACGGATTTTGGCATGTCCTCTGGGCCACAGAAACGCCGGTCGCGATTGGTGATTATACCCACTAGGCGTCTAGTCGCTGGATCGACGATGGGAATTCCAGAGATTCGATAGGTTTCCATGAGATGTTCAGCCTCGGCAAGCGTCGCCGTTTCTGGAAGCCATACGGGGTCGGAGATCATTCCTGATTCCGAGCGCTTGACCTTGTAAACTTCCGCAGCCTGAGCTTCTGGAGATAAGTTGCGATGAATTATCCCTATTCCTCCTATACGGGCAATAGCGATGGCTAGCCTAGAGTCGGTAACGGTATCCATGGCCGCAGAGAGTATAGGAGCCTTGAGGCGAATTCCAGGGACAAGCTGCGCAGATATGTCGACATCTGAAGGAAGCACCTCGCTATATCCAGGCACGATCAAAACATCGTCGAATGTAAGACCAGTGCCTTCTTGCAGGACTTTTTCGATACCCATTTTCTACAACCTCTCTTAAGATAATTCTTTCGTGCCGGATATGGTTCTAATGCCGGAAATGGCGTACACCGGTATATACCATGGCAATCCCAAGCTTGTCGGCCGCGGCGAGCACCTCGGCGTCTCGCATTGAGCCTCCCGGCTGCACCACCGCTGCCACGCCTGCCTCCGCCGCGGCCTCTATGCCGTCGGCAAATGGGAAATACGCGTCCGAAGCTAGGGTCGAGCCCTGGGCACGGTCCCCGGCGCGCTCGCAGGCCTGTTTTACTGCGTCGACTCTATTGGTTTGCCCGCCGCCAATGCCCACCGCCGCCCTGCCGGCCGCCAACACAATCGCGTTAGACCTTACGTGCCGCACAAGTTTCCAAGCGAAGCTCATGGCCTCCCATTCGGCGGCGGTGGGCTGCCTCTTGCTAACCACAGACCATTTGGTATCGATAGGGTCGCCGCGATCTTGCTCCTGAACCAAAAGGCCGCCCGCTGCAGACCTGAGCTCGCGCGCCTCTCTCGCAAATACATAAGGATCGGCTTCGATGAGCCTGAGATTCTTTTTCGCCCTCAAAATTTCAAGGCCAGCTTCATCAAAGCCAGGCGCTGCGACGCACTCTATAAAGAGCTCCTTTAGCGCGAGCGCGGTCTCGGAATCGAGGGGACGATTCAGTGCGACAATGCCACCGAATGCGCTCACGGGATCGCAGGCAAGGGCTGCTTCGTATGCTTCCCGCAGACTATTGCCCTCGGCGGCGCCGCAGGGCGAAAGATGCTTTACAATCACCGCGGCAGGGGCTTCGAAATCGAGGACTGCGCGCCAGGCTGCGTCTAGATCCAGCAGATTATTGTAGGAAAGCTCCTTTCCACCTAGAACATGCCCACCCAAAGGTCCACAGATAATGCCGCTGGCGGAATCGCGCTTAGTTTGGCCGATTGCCTCGGGCTTGCTGGATCTTTTCTCTAAAATAGGCTCTTTGGATATAATAGGCTCCGCAGATAAAACAGGCTCCTTAAATAGAGTAAATAGTTCCTTCGATAGCTGTCCTGCCGATATCTCTACAGGCAACACGAAAAGCGCTTTTTGGTGAGGATTTTCGCCGTAACGCAGCGTACGTTCCACTCTGCCTACAAGCGAAAAAAAACTGCCTGGCGTTTCATCGCCCGGTGTAGTGCCGAATGAAGCCAATTGGGGAGCTTGCATCATGGAATCACCAGAGATAGGCCCTTCGGCAATGCTCTCTGCAAACCATGCTGCAATTGCAGTATCGTAGTCTCGAGTTCGAGCAAAGGCTTTAGCAGCAAGCGCTCGCAAAGTAAAAGATGATAGGCTTCCCTTCTCTATTTCGCATGCAACGAGGTCATAATCGGCTGGATCGCACAAGGCGCCTACTCTTGCATAATTTTTCGCTGCGGCGCGGAGCAGGGCAACCCCGCCAATATCGATTTGTTCAATTATCTCCGCCTCGGCAAGAGATGCGCTTGGCACAATCGGAGCAGGATTGGCATCTGCAGTAGTATCGGTAAATGCCCTTTTTTCATCGGCGGACGGTGCCCTAGTATCTGCTAACGGTACGTTTGATTTTGTTTCTATCCCTTTCTCACTAAGTGCTTTTGCGTCAGCCTTAAGCCTTCGAACCGTCTCTTCGAAAGGATAGAGGTTAACCACCACGAGATCGATGGGCTCATAACCATGAGTACGCAATTCCGCGAAATCTTCATCTGATGGTCGTGCAAGAATTCCGGCATGGATTGCCGGATGGAGGGTTTTCACTCTTCCGGCCAAAAGCTCCGGTGAACCCGTATAAGCAGCAATGTCTATTGGCTCTAGCCCAGCTTCTTTGAGGGTTGCAGCAGTTCCTCCGGAAGCGAGAAAGCGCCAGCCACAAGCTGCAAGCCGCTTTGCAAAGGGCACAAGCCCTGATTTCTCATATACCGATATCAATGCGAGAGGCATGCTCCGACTCCTTTTCTCTCAATATCTCCTGATCCTGCGTTCCCTGCGCTCCCTGCGCTTCTCGCATTTCTCGATCCTGAATTTCTTCCAGGCCTCGATTGTATGCGAGCCTCTGAGCTAGCTTTACGACTTCCCGATGTTCGACGCTATGGATTCGTTCTTCTAGAATGCTCAATGTATCGCTTTTATAAATAGGCACCTCTACAACACTCAGCACAGGCCCAGAATCGATACCCTCATCTGGCACAAGGTGCAGCATGACGCCGGTATTTGTGATTTTTCCTTGATTGAAAGCTTCAAAAGCCCTTTCTATTGCATTTGTGCCAGGGAATGTTCCTGGTAGAGCGGGATGTAAGTTGATGACCTTGCGCTGAAAATTTCCTAGAAAGGCCTGCCCCAAAAGTCGCATCCATCCCAATAGAAAAATAAAATCAGGCTTGTAGGAATCTGCTATTGTCGCAAGCCTCTCGTCATAGCTTCTACGCTCGGGAGAAGAGCGCTTTAACTTCTGGGGAGCTGGCAGAATATGCGAAGAAATACCATGTCGAATTGCCTTTTCGATACAGTGGGCGCCTGGCTGATCGCATAGCAGAGCCTCAATACGCATATTCTCGATTTGGCCTGATTCGATGGCATCGATCAAAGCCTGCAAATTGCTTCCTTCTCCCGAAGCCATGACGACAATGCGAAGAACACTATCAGATATTCGATTATCATCCAATTCGACCATCATACGAATACCACTTTCCCTGTACCCTCGACGAGCTTCCCAATCACATAAGCTGCCTCAGGCAGCATGGCTAAGAAAGAATCGAGCTGGCTTTCTTCCAATATCGCCACCATACCAATTCCTAGATTGAAGACCCTCCGCATTTCTTCATCCGACACATTTCCCCAGCGCTGCAAAAGCGAAAAAATCGCTGGCCATTGCCAACTCTTCACACTTATTTGCGCATCGAGATAAGGCGGAAGCACGCGGGGAATGTTCTCAAAGAGTCCACCGCCGGTTATATGAGCTAGAGCCTTGATCGGGTTTGGGTTTACTTCGAGTATTGCTCCTAGCAAAGGAAAATATGATCGATGTGGCCGTAAAAGGGCAGATGCGAGGCTTTCGCCCAGTTCCGGCTGTATTTCCTCCAGGTTCATAGAAGCAGTTATGGATCTTGCCAGGGAATAGCCGTTGGTATGAAGGCCTGTAGAAGCCAATCCGACTAGAACATCGCCTTGCGCTATATCGGAGCGCGGAAGAAGCCTATCTCTTTCGACGATTCCCACTATGGTACCTGCGATGTCCATTTCCCCCTCGCGGTATGTACCTGGCATTTCGGCAGTTTCTCCTCCGAGAAGCACACAATGCGCCTCTCGGCAAGCTTCGGACATTCCTTCGACAATCTCTGCTGCCTTTGCTGGATCGATCTTTTCTGCGGCGATGTAATCCATAAAGAAGAGAGGGCGGGCACCCTGCACCAGGATATCGTTGATAGAGTGATTGACCATGTCAGTGCCAAGTCCTGCCAGCCAACTACTCTTCTTTTCTTTAGGCTCACTATTTCCCTTAGCTTTAAGTTCGCTTAGCCCATCTTGCGTGCTATGGCTCATTCTATCGAGCTTAAGAGCCAGGCTGGTCTTGGTACCGACTCCATCGGTGGAGGCGACCAGCACCGGAGCTTTGCAATCTCTGATGACTGAGGCATCGTATTGCCCACCGAAGGCGCCAATCCCTTCGATTACTCTGGAATTGTAGGTCGACCGTACGGCTTTCTTCATTAGCTCAACAGCCATATTGCCAGCATCTATATCGACG
>MWDY01000180.1 GCA_002070755.1 Spirochaetes bacterium ADurb.Bin110
GGTTTGTCGGTTTCATTTACTTCAGCAAGGGGTTTTACCATCACTGCATCATATTTCTTGCCTTGGTCGCCAATCTTAAACACATTTGACATAAATTTCTTTGATGCTTCTGGAGTAGCAGTATAAATGCCAAGTGCAGCTTTTCCAGATTCTATTACTTCTGGTGTCTTGATAAGCCCAAGGCAAGCTGCCCCGAATGCACAGATCATGCTTTCAGCAACGCCGCTATTGCCTCGTCCTTGATAGCGTGCGATCGATACTAATTGACAAAAATTCTGCTGAATATTCTGTGGATGCCTTGGCAAGTCCTTCCTATTCTTGTAAACCTGAACAGCCACAGGCTCAGTTTCTAAGTGAAGGATTTTGACAATCTTTTCACTTGCTTCTTTTGGATTCATACAAAACTCCTTTGAGAAAGCTTTCTATTTGCTCTAGCCAGAGGCTATTTCATAGACAAACTGACCTGAAATATTGGTTCTTAAGAATGTTACTCATAAGTTGCTTATCTTAAGAAATCCTCAAATAGTATCCCGAATAGCTTCGGGAAGTTAAAGCTCTCTTACTAATAATAGTATAATGCTATTATCAAATATATGGAAGATGGCATGCTAATTTATCGAAATTTTGCGCAATAATTAATCTTATTCATGCTATACTAATATATCCTCCGTAGTATTTGGTGATATTAGGAACATTATGAATCGAAAAATTAGCTACACAACGATATTCGCCATAATCATCGCCGTTCTTTTGGTGCTTTTGTGCTTTGTGTTCTATTATCCGACAGGAAAGAAAGAGAGTCCGCCTATGGGCTACGCACCTTTACGCGACGATGGATTAGCAGCGCATTTTCAGCCTGTATTCGATTGCCCTTCGGAATTTGGGCTTATTCTGGCAGTATACTATAGAGCGGCGATCGATGATTCTGGGATCATCCATATAGCCTATCATCCTGCATGGGAGAGGGAGCGCAATAATGCGAAAGGGATTGGGCCTTTTTTGAGCAGAATCCTTTACACGGGCGGCCTTTCTCTGCAAAGTCTTATGTTTGGGCCCGGGGATATCGAAGCAATTGCTTTTGCTATAGATCCAGTGGGCTGGAAGATTGTAGAGATATATTACGAGACTGCGGCTGACTACGATCCATCCGCTTTCAGCGTAAAGCATGAAGCTGTTTCGCTGACAGGCAGCTTTGTTTTGCCAATTCGCTTCAAAGTGATAAGCTGGAATCATCTTTTCGAGCTGGAGGAACGGGTCGCATCGCAAGATGAGTCTTTTGTAGCGCCTGCTGCGCTCATTGGTTCTATTATGCCCCCTTCTACTGAAGCGCCTGACAAAGTCATTGATTCTGCCATAGCACCTGCTGAAGCCATAGCTTCTACCGCAGCGCCTGCGACGCCAACTGTATCCTCCAATTCTATGCCAGAGGCCCCCCTTTCCTATTTTAGCCCAGAGCTATGGGATAAATATGGAATATGGAAGAATCCAGAGACTATTTTGCGAAAAAATAGGGCTCATTTTATCTGGGAGCGAGGGGTTGCTCCATGAATCTCTTGAGAGTTAGCGCATTCTGTGGCGCATAACCCGCGACATCATTGTCGAAATAGACATAGGTATCGCAGTCCATCGCGATAATTTTCTCGGCCCAGTGGTCGAGCTCGCTGTCAGAATAGCACGATGAATAGAGCGAGGTGGGCCCATGGAGCCGGATATAAGCAAAGTCCGCAGTGACCGCCTCGCGGTACGGGTAGCGACCTCCAGTGTCGGAGATGCAGAATCCAAGGCCGAGCGAACGAAGGCAGTCGAGCGCTTCATCTTCCATCCAGCTTTTGTGCCTAGCTTCGATCGCGCAGCGTACGCTCTTTATTGAGATGGTTTCGTGACCACTGGTTACGGGCGGACTTGGTAAATCGGTGGCAGCGAAGATAGCCTCGCGCAGGGCTACACTGAATTCTTCAAGCACACCTTTGTCGAACACTAACGATGGTGGGAGCTGGAAGAGCACCGCGCCCAACTTCTCGCCAAGCGCGCTCACTGAGCCGAAAAAGCGTTTGAGGGGTTCCTCGACATCGCGGAGCCGCTTGATGTGTGTGATAAAGCGACTCGCCTTGACCGCCCAGGAAAAACCCTCTGGCGTTACTTTTCGCCACCTTTCGTAGGTAGACTGCCGCATCTCGTGGTAGAAGGTTGCATTCACCTCTATCGAATCAAAATGCTCCGCATAGAACTCGAGCCATTTCGCACTTGGGAGACCTTCGGGATAGAAAGGGCCTTTCCAGTCCCTATAATTCCAACCCGATGTACCAACACGCACGCGATGCATGTCAAATCCTCAAAGGAAGTATAGCATAATTCTATCTTGCATAAGGAGCGCGGTGATATCGTATGGCTCGATTTCAACCCTCAAATAGACCACGAACATTGTGGCAGATGGCCCGCGTTGACCATATCCCATCGAACTTATAACGAAAAAATTGAAGCGATCATACGACAGCCAGAGATAGCAGTGGCGCCTTAAGCTTGCAGTGCTCTAATCGACGGTGCCTCGATGCTGCTCAATTTCACACCTCTCTTGCAGAAAAATATAGAAAAGCAGCATGTATTATGCGGAAAAATGATAAAAAGCTGCGCCCATCCTGCGGAAAATGGCAAGAAATCCGCAGCATAGTTGCGGATTTTGGAAAGTCATCGTATAATACATTTATGGAATATGCTCGCATGCTCGATCTCACCAGAGAACGAAAATCTCTCTTTCTCTTCGGACCGCGCCTGACTGGTAAAACCTATCTCTTGAAGAAGACATTTCCAGAGGCAAAATATTACGATCTCTTGCGCTCAGACACTTTCCTCAGGTTTTCGATAAGGCCTTCCATCCTGCGAGAAGAGCTTGAAACGCTGCCTCCTGGAACCACTGTGATCATCGATGAAGTACAAAAACTCCCTATCTTGCTCGATGAGGTACATTTGCTCATCGAAGACAAACATCTTCGCTTCATTCTAACTGCGTCGAGTGCAAGAAAATTGCGGCGTGCTGGCGTCAATCTGCTTGGTGGTAGGGCACGAGTGCTCCGCCTTCATCCTCTAGTCTCTTCTGAGATTGGTGCCTATGACTTAGAGCGCATACTCGCCTTTGGAAGCCTCCCCGCCATCTATGACTCCGATGAGCCATGGCAAGACCTCAAAGCCTATTCCGGAACCTATCTTAAGGAAGAAATAGCTGCGGAAGGCGCAGCGCGAAGGCTCGACGCTTTTTCAAGGTTCTTGCACAGCGCAGCGCTCTATTCAGGAAAGCAGGTGAATTTTGAAACCTGGAGTTCGGATGCCGCAGTTCCAGCGCGCACGGTGCGCGAATATTTCACGCTTCTCAGCGATACGCTTATTGGCGAAATGCTTGAACCATGGAAGGGCGGTAAGAAGCGTAAGCCAGCCTCGACGGGGAAGTGCTATTTCTTCGATATTGGAGTGAGGAATGCGCTTGCGGGAATCCGATCGATTGCTCCGGGCACTGATGAATATGGTAATGCGTTCGAGCATTTCATCTATGAAGAACTTCGTGCATGGCTCGATTACCATCGCGATGACAGGCCGTTGACCTTTTGGAGAACCCAAGACAAAAAAGAAGTTGATTTCATCGTTGGAGACGAGATCGCCATAGAAGTCAAAGTAGCTGAATTACCACAGCACCGCCATCTTAAAGGGCTCATCGCTATTGCAGATGAAGGGGCCTTCAAACATCGCATTCTCGTCTGTCAGGCCCCAGAGCCGCGCATATCGGAAGGTATCGAAATCCTTCCAGTCAAGGTATTCCTGGAAGCGCTCTGGGCGGATACTCTTATTGAATAGAGAAAAATCGACACTAAGATACAGCCTCGCATGAGTCACTTGAGGAAGATATGTATACTTTGCAAAATCTTCAACGAGCTGAGCGACGGACACATGATTGGTTCGCCACAGCGGGATTCGATCCATGTGCAGTTTGAGGATCGATCCTCCGAGGCTTGAGATAAGGTAATCCTCGTTTTTTAGCTTCTTAGAGACTCGTGCAGCGAGAGGTTCCTGACCATTAGCCCGGAGAAATACGAACTGAACTGTGTCGCGTGGCTCCTTTTGCTCTGGAATAATTATCCACTGATAAGTCTCTCCAATTCTTGCTTGTACAGTATTATCGGAGAGCATCCTTTGATTTTCTGCCTGGCTTATCTGTGTCGCCGTGAGATTGAGAGTGAACCGACCTTGATACTGTTTGTATACAACAGTAAAAACAACATGATTTTCGAGGTGTCTGCTTGCTAGTTTCCGAAAGTTGCAGCATTATGGATAGTAATATGGCAAATAAAAATACTAGTACACAAAAAGAACCACTTGAAAAACAACTCTGGAAAGCAGCTGATAAGCTCAGAAAAAACATAGATGCCGCGGAATACAAGCACGTTGTTATGGGTCTTATTTTTCTCAAGTACATATCGGATACCTTTGAAAGTCTGTATGAAAAGTTGAAAAAAGGCGAAGGGGAGGATGAGGGCGCCGACCCCGAAGATAGGGATGAGTATCTGGCGCAGAATGTCTTTTTTGTCCCTCCTGAGGCTCGCTGGTCCTTCCTTCAGGCTGAAGCAAAGAAACCTACAATAGGTACTACTGTTGATGCAGCCATGGATGCCATTGAAAAGGAAAATCCATCGCTCAAGGATGTGTTGCCAAAGGTATATGCCCGGGGCAATCTGGACCCCGCAAACCTTGGTGGGCTTATCGACCTTATCGGCAATATTGCCATGTACGATGCAAAAGCCAGAAGCGCCGATGTTCTGGGCCATGTATTTGAGTACTTTCTTGGTGAATTTGCTCTTGCAGAAGGGAAGAAGGGCGGTCAATTCTACACTCCCCGGAGCGTTGTAGAGTTACTCGTTGAAATGCTCGAGCCGTACAGAGGTAGAGTATTCGATCCCTGCTGCGGTTCTGGAGGAATGTTTGTGCAGTCGGAAAAGTTCGTGGCGCAGCATCAGGGAAAAGTGAACGATATTTCTATCTATGGTCAGGAGAGCAACCTCACCACGTGGCGCCTGTGTAAGATGAACCTCGCCATACGGGGCATAGACAGCACTCAGGTCAAATGGAACAACGAAGGCTCGTTCTTAAACGATGCACATAAGGACTTGAAAGCGGATTTCGTCATCGCAAATCCACCGTTCAACGATTCTGACTGGTCTGGCGATCTTCTGCGGAAGGACGCGCGCTGGATGTACGGCGTACCTCCAGCTGGAAACGCCAACTACGCCTGGATTCAACACTTCATCTATCATCTTTCTCCCCGTGGCACTGCGGGATTTGTCCTTGCAAAGGGTTCCCTCACCTCCAAGAGCTCAGGAGAAGGTGATATCCGAAAGGCGTTGATCGAGGCGCGACTTGTGGACTGCATCGTCAATCTTCCAGCAAAGCTCTTCCTCAATACGCAGATTCCTGCCTGCCTCTGGTTTCTGTCGCGGAACAAGGCAAACGGTGGCTATCGTACCCGTACAGACGAGATTCTGTTTATCGATGCCAGAAACCTGGGGCACCTTATCAACCGCAGGACCCGCGAGCTTTCCAAGGAAGACATCGAAAAGATCGCTTCTACCTATCATAACTGGCGGAATCCCAAAGCCACATATCAAGATATAAAGGGATTCTGCAATTCTGCGTCTATCAAAAGGGTTCGGGAGCTGGATTACGTACTTACTCCTGGCCGCTATGTTGGGCTCCCCGATGAAGAAGACGACTTCGACTTTGAGGAGCACTTTACAGCGCTGAAGGCGGAGTTTGAAGAGGAGCTAAAAGAGGAGGAACGGCTGAACGAAGTTATAAAAGAAAATCTAAAAAAGATCAAAATCGAGGAGAAAGAATGAAATTTGACGCTAATGAGCCATATAATCAATTGCCGGATATATTGCCAGACGAGAGATATTGGCATCTGTTAAGCGTCTATGAACAGGCAAATAAAGCAAATCGGGCACTTGCAGAATTAAAAGGAAGACTGTCATCAATTCCGAATCCGAAGATATTTATCAATACTTTGAGCCTTCAGGAAGCAAAAGACAGTTCATCTATTGAGAATGTCTTCACAACGAATGATAAACTTTTCAAGGCCTTTACCGCAGATTCCGAGGCAGACCCACATACCAAGGAGGTATTGAGATACGGGAAGGCATTGGTAGATGGATTTGAAGTTATAAAATCTGAGAAGGAGTTTTCCATTGAATTAATCGAGAAGATTTACAGGAACATCAAAGATGAAAATGATAGCATCCGTGATTTTCCAGTCTATATCGGAAATGACTATAGAAGGATTTACACACCGCCATGTTGCAGGGATGTGATTTTAAAAAAATTGGATAACTGGATAACGGTGGCCAACTCAAAATCCGACGAGGTAGACCCGCTTATAAAGATAGCAATACTCCACTATCAGTTCGAGGCAATCCATCCGTTCAAAGATGGTAACGGAAGAACAGGTAGAGTGATCAATGTGCTGCTGCTCTCTGCATACAATCTGCTGGAAGATCCAGTCCTGTACCTATCGAAATACATTAACGAGCATAAGAACGATTATTATCGGCTATTATTGGGGGTAACCGAGAAGAACAACTGGGAAGAATGGATACTCTTTATGCTCAAAGCGGTAGGAGAAACATCAAAATATACTCTTGAAAGGGTTTCTTCTGTAATTAAATTGTTCAATGAAATGAAGGAGAAGATTCAATCTGAAGCTCCGGAAATTTACAGCTTTGAACTGCTAGAGACTCTGTTCACGCAAGTCTATTGTAAATATGCCTTTCTTGTAGAACAGGGGATCGCCTCATCAAGGAATACTGCAAGTAAATATCTAAATAGATTGGTAGAAATGGGGATACTTGAAAAGGAGAAGGTTGGAAACGAGTTTATCTTCAAGAATAAAGGTCTGTATGAACTATTCAAAAATTGATGAAATGCACAGTCTTTATACAATGCCTATCAGGAGTGCACAAAAAAGTAATAAAATTGTGCATACCTATCTGAGTATGCACAAGCGTTGTGCATACCATATAAAATGTGTTCAACTGGAGGCGCCGGATGCCTGATAGAGAAGTACACACAATACGCGACCTTATCTACTATCAATATGCAAAGATCATCGCAAAGAGCGCCTTTGGTTCTGATGCAAAGACGACATCGTATGGTTTTATCAAAAAGACTTTTCGCGAATTGAAGAACGACGAAAAGAAATGGTCCGAGATACTGCGGGAAGACCGGCAACTGGTGGAGATGGAAAAGAAATGCATTTACTGCGGCAGTACTAGCGGCTTGAGCTGGGAACACATCGTTCCGCGCTCGCTCCATATCAACGAACGCTGCCCCGTCTGCGATCGTATCCAGGGCATACACAACCAGATATGGGCATGCAGGACCTGCAATTCCAGGAAGGGCACAAAGGGACTGTACCACTTTTACGATGAATTGTATCCCGATGAAAGTATCTCAGACATCATCCCGCCGCTTCTTGAAAAGAAATATTTGAAGACCATTTACTTCTGTCACCATTGCAATGGAACACTGGACAGCGACTGCGGAGGAAAAGAGCTATCGGTACTCGACCTGGATCTGTGTGTGGAAGGAGTCGAGTGATGGGTGACAGGATACCGGAGGGGTGGAGGGAATGCAAGCTGGGGGAGGTAATTACATTACAAAGAGGTTATGATTTACCAAAAGAAAATATGATAAATGGTAACATTCCAGTTGCAGGATCAAAAGGAATTATTGGCTATCATAATCAATCAACAACTAAAAGCCCAGGAGTAACTATTGGTAGAAGTGGAAATTTAGGCAATGCTAGCTTTTATAATACTGACTTCTGGGCGCATAATACAACTCTTTATGTAAGAGATTTTAAGGGTAATGATGAAAAATTTGTTTTTTATTTTCTAAGTAATCTTGATTTTAATCAATTTAATGCAGGAAGTGCAGTTCCTACTTTAAACAGAAACCATGTTCACTCACTTTATATTAAAATTCCTCCCCTTCCCGAACAGCGCGCCATCGCCTCTGTGCTTGGAAGCCTTGACGACAAGATAGACTTGCTTAACCGGGAAAACAAGACATTGGAGCAGATGGCAGAAACGCTGTTTCGGCAGTGGTTTATAGAGGAGGCGGATGAAGGGTGGGAGGAAGTACCACTAGATCAAATAGCAACTTTTCTGAATGGTTTGGCATGTCAAAAATATCCCCCTAAAAATGAAGTTGATAAACTACCAGTTTTGAAAATAAAAGAATTGAGAAACGGTTTTACCGATAATTTCGATTGGGCAACAACAGATATTCCAGGAGAGTATATTGTACAAAATGGCGATGTAATCTTTTCTTGGTCGGGTAGTTTATTGGTAAAAATATGGGAAGGAACGAAATGTGTATTAAACCAGCATTTGTTCAAAGTTACATCGGAACATTATCTAAAATGGTTCTATTACCTCTGGACAAAACATCATATGGATAGGTTTATCTCTATAGCAGAGGGAAAAGCTACAACTATGGGTCATATAAAAAGAGGGGATTTATCGAATTCACTGGTATTAATACCTGAAACTAACGAATTAAACGAGATGGATAAAATCATATCTCCATTGATTGATAAAATTATCGGCGCTTCCGGCTTTCGTGTGGGTCATGATAATCCCTCTGGAAGCAGGGATAGCTTTCCACAATGAAAGAGGATTGCCATCTTGAATCGAGCTCTATTGCGAAATCCACAAGCTCGCACTTTCAGTTTCTGAATTATCGCATTCACCGATTCAACCTTCGCATTAGTCACTTTCTTCACCATCGCATTGACTATTCCCCATAGATAGCTTCGTATCGTCCTCCCTACTTCAATCATTGGTCTAAGCCGACATCGAGCTGTCCATCCTAAGAGCCTGTGCCATCCTTGTTCAGACTCTATTCTATCACTGAGCTTCCAGAGTTCTACAGCACTTTCCTTTATCCGCCATGCCCTCGCAGTCTTTAAGTTCATACGAGAAAGCGCTGCAAAGTCTTTTGTACTCTGCTCAGCCCTACTTTCTTTCGAGCGTAGCCACATGTATCTTGTCTTAGT
>MWDY01000181.1 GCA_002070755.1 Spirochaetes bacterium ADurb.Bin110
AGGGGAAAATGGGGCTGGAAAATCGACACTTATGAAGGTCTTGAGCGGCGTATATCCGCACAATGAATTCGAAGGCGAGATTATCCTCAATGGAAAGAAAGTAGCGTTCGATGGCATTCACGATAGCGAGGAAGCAGGCATAGGTACAATCTATCAGGAGCTTGCACTTGTGCCGGAGATGACTGTCTATGAGAACATCATGTTGGGGCATGAAATCCGACGCGGTATGACCATCGATGTGCACGAGATGATAAAGAAAGCAGAAGAGCTTCTTAAGAGGGTTAGACTTTCTATCAACCCTACTGCCAAGATAAAGGACCTAGGTATTGGCAAGAAACAGCTTGTCGAGATTGCAAAAGCCTTGAGTCGAAATGTATCGCTTCTCATACTCGACGAACCGACAGCGACATTAAACGAAGACGACTGCGAAAACCTGCTAGATATAATAAGAATGCTTAAGATGCAAGGTGTAACTTCCATCATGATATCCCATAAGCTAAAGGAGGTACTCTCCATTGCCGAAACGATAACGGTGCTCCGCGATGGTCAGACTATATGTACCCTTGATCGCCGCAATGATGAGGTCAATGAGCAAGTTCTCATAAAGCATATGGTGGGGCGTTCAATAGAGAATATCTATCCTCCTCGCATATCCAAGCCCGAAGAAACAGTTTCTCTCGAAGTAAAGAATTGGAATGCTTACGATCCAAAACTTGGACGAAAAGTGCTGAACAATGTCAATTTCTATGTTCGCAAAGGGGAGGTTGTGGGGCTCTCCGGTCTTGTAGGCTCCGGAAGAACCGAATTGGCGAGGAGCCTCTTTGGAAATCCGGATAAATATGAGATTTCTGGCGACCTCATTCTAAAGGGAAAGAAACAGCGCTTCTCACATCCCAGCCAAGCCATAAAGGCAGGGCTGGCATATGCAACAGAAGACCGAAAAGCCAATGGCCTTATTCTTATTAAATCAATCCAGGAAAATATTTCTCTTGCTAATCTGCAAGGGGTATCGAAAAATGGCTTAATCAACGAAGAACTCGATAAGCAGACCGCTCTCAGCTTTGTGGATTCTCTATCGATAAAAACGCCGGGAATTCACCAGCTTGTGATGAATCTTTCTGGCGGAAATCAGCAGAAGGTCTCAGTTGCGAAATGGCTCTTTGTTGAACCCAATGTGCTTATATTCGATGAACCAACCAGAGGTATCGATGTTGGCGCAAAATACGAAATTTATAACATTATCAATGATCTGGTAGCAAAGGGCATGAGTATTTTGATGATATCGTCCGAATTGCCTGAAATACTGGGCATGAGCGATCGTATCTATGTCGTAGCGAATGGGACGATTACTGGTGAGCTCGATGCAAAATCGGCAACGCAAGAAGCGATCATGCGCCTTGCGACACAGTACTGAGGAGGAAGCAGATGAGTGAGTTAATGACTGTGCTGAAAAAGAATGTTCGCGAATACGGCATGTATATCGCCTTGGCGGTGATCATGGCAGTATTCACTATTCTATCTAAGGGTATATTCATATCATCGCGAAATATCGCCAACCTCCTCAATCAAACAGGATATATAGCTGTATTGGCAGTTGGCATGACTTTGGTTATTGTAATTCGGCATATAGACCTGTCTGTGGGCTTTCTATCCGGGTTTCTAGGTGCCATTGCTGCCATAGCTTTGACTCAATGGAATTGGTCGCTATGGCTAACAATTCTATTCGTGCTTGCTTTGGGCGTAGTAGCAGGACTTTTTACTGCGCTCCCTGTGGCGAGCCTTGGTATTCCCGCATTCGTTGCGTCTCTCGCCGGGTGGCTTATTTACCGAGGCGCATTGATGCTGGTCACTGCAGCTACAGGAACTATCATAATACCAAATGAGGCGTTCAATGCCATCGGCAATGGCTATATCCCCGATATTCTAGCTAGTGAGACATTTCTGCCTGGGGTTCACAAGACTACCCTTCTTTTAGGAGCGATTGCCATTGTTATTACGATTTTTGGACAGATAGCTGATCGAAAGCGCAAAATCCAGTATAAATTCGAGGTCTCCTCCTCTGGGCTATTTGCAGCCCAGCTTATCTTTATTTCGGTTATCCTTGGATTCATTGCATGGATTTTGGCAGGGTATAATGGTCTATCGTGGACTATCGTAATAATGCTGGCGGTTGTGTTGGTATATGATTTTATTACTAGGCGCACAGTGCTTGGCCGGCATATCTATGCCGTTGGTGGTAATCCGGAGGCAGCAGAGCTGTCGGGTATCCGCGTAAAGAATATAACATTTGTCGTATTTGCATCGATGGGATTCTTAGCAGCGCTTTCTGGCATTCTATTTACCGCAAGGCTCAAATCGGCGACTCCACAGGCAGGCACGCTCTTCGAAATGGATGCGATTGCTTCGGCATATATTGGTGGCGTATCGGCAGCTGGGGGAGTTGGTTCCATAAGTGGCTCTCTAATCGGTGCTCTTGTCTATATGTCGCTCATGAACGGCATGAATCTGCTCGGAACAGATATTTCTCTGCAGTATATAATCCGTGGCTTGGTTCTTCTATTGGCTGTAATCTTCGATGTAATGACGCGAAAACAGAAGGCCTAGACCCAGAACATCTATTTTGCATTTATATACTTGTGGACCCTCTAATCAGCGGGTATAATTAGCAGAATTCCAGTGCATACCCAAAGGAGGTACTCGAGTATGAAAAAATTTTTATTTGGGGCTTTGGCTATTGCCGTTTTGATGGCCGGCTGTGGAGGCGGAGGCAAATCGTCGGTTATAAAAGCGGGTTGGCTTGGTTCACTAACTGGAGACCAGGCCGTATGGGGCGAGTGCGAGCTCAATACCGTAAAGATGTTGTTTGAAGAGTATAATGCGGCAGGCGGTATCGAAGTAGGAGGCAAAAAGTACACTCTAGAAGTAATAGGTTATGACAATAAAGGTGATGCTCAAGAATCAGTCAATGCTACAAAGCGCCTAACAGGTCAGGACAAAGTGGTCGGCATAATTGGTCCGAATGCTTCGGGCTGCGCTATTCCTATAGCATCAGTCCTCGAAAAGGCAAAAGTGCCTGATATAGCGACAGTTGCTACCAATCCAAAGGTCACAGTCCAGGATGGCAAGGTAAAGCCATACAACTTCCGTGTCTGTTTTATAGACCCCTATCAGGGTGCTGTAGCAGCTGGCTTTGCCTATGATCGATTGGGAGCGCGGACTGCTGCAGTTCTATACGATGTAAGCGATGATTATTCGCAAGGCCTGCGAGAGTTCTTCAAAATAAACTTTGAGAAAAAGGGCGGCAAAATTGTCGCAGAAGAATCGTTCAACTCCGGCGATGTGGATTTCAGGCCTCAGCTCTCAAAAATCAAGGCTCAAAACCCAGATGTCATTTTTATGCCCTATTTCTTCAAAGAAGTATCGCTTTCGGCCAATCAGGCCAGAGAGCTCGGCATTAAAGCAACTTTGCTCGGTGGTGATGGATGGCCTTCGGACCAGCTGATCTCGATGGGCGGGAAAGCGGTCGAAGGGAGCTATTTTGTAAATCACCTCGATTATGCGGATCCTGCAGTCCAGGATTTCAAAAATCGTTACAGAGAGAAGTATGGCAAAGAGGCTGAGCTCAATGGCTTCTTGGCACATGATGCGGTTCTGCTTTTTGTGGAAGGGCTCAAAAAAGCTGGCAAGCCAAATGGTGAGGCTCTAGCAAAAGCACTCGAGGGCATCGATGTTCAGGGTATTACCGGCCGAATTCATATAAGTCCGGAAACGCACAACCCTGAAGGCAAGGATGCCGCAATCCTGAAGATAGTCAATGGAGAGTATATATTCCAGGAGAAATACGCAGCTCAGTAAGGAACTGGACAAGAAGGCAATTGGCGGCCAACTGCCGATTGCCTTCTTCTTTTTTATAAAAAAAGTCGGCAATCCATAAAATGTAGTCCAAAGGAAGGGCAATGGTCCAATTCCTTCAACAACTTATAAATGGCTTATCCATAGGCTCTGTCTACGCTCTCATGGCAGTTGGATATTCGCTTGTCTATTCGATTATGAATTTTTCGAACTTTGCGCATGGCGGCGTAATAATGCTGGGGGCATATTTTGGATTCTTTTGTCTTACGCTATTCAAGCTGCCATTTGCTTTTGCATTTTTGATTGCTTCGTTAGGAACTCTTGTAGTTGCCATAATTATAGAACGGATAGCTTATAAGCCACTGCGCGAGCGAAAAGCCCCTTTTCTATACTTTATTATTTCAGCAATGGGCACATCAATAATGCTCGAAAACCTTGTAATTGCGACGATAGGCCCAACTTTTCGTACATATCCCGAAGTATTCCCAAAAGTTCCAATAGAGATTGGTTCTCTCGCCATTGGAAGGCTAGATCTGATAATCTTCGTGATCTCCGCCGTGAGCCTTACTCTCCTTATGATTTTCATAGATAAAACAAAGCTAGGCAAAGCGATACAAGCGGCCTCGTACAATATCAAGGCATGCGCCCTAATGGGAATAAATACCGATATAGTTATTCTTACGGTATTTGGGCTTGGAGGGTTTCTTGCAGGCATAGCAGGCGTATTTTTTGGCATGAAATACACGGTTTATCCACAGATTGGCAATATTACTACCAAATCGTTCATCGCAGCTGTGTTTGGTGGCTTAGGGAGCCTACCTGGCGCGGTGCTTGGCTCGGTAATTCTGGGTGTCATAGAAACCTTTGTCGCTGGATATATCTCATCGCAGTTTCGAGACCTGATAGCTTTTGTGATTCTGATAGGCGTTCTGGTGCTGAGACCGAGGGGCATAATGGGTAAGGTTACCGAGGAAAAGGCTTAGGGGGCGAGCATGGATTGGACATATATTCAGGGAATTCTGATGCTCGCAGGAATAAATATGATCACAGTTTTGGGACTAAGTCTTTTGACAGGTTTTACAGGACTGTTTTCGTTTGGGCATGCTGGATTCATGGCAATTGGAGCCTATATTGGAACTTGGATCAGCGCCTCTCCAGCATCTACGCCAGCTGGCCTTGGGTGGCCTTTTATCTTTTCTGTATTGGGTGGGGGAATCGCAGCTGGCCTTGTGAGCTATCTGCTAGGTAGAATAACGCTTAAACTCAAAGGCGATTATTTCTGCATAGCAACGCTTGGGTTTGGCGAAGCCATCCGCCTTATCTTCAACAATGTGAATCGTTTTGGTGGGGCTAGGGGTTGGCCTGGGGTTCCCGGAAGAAGCACTTTTCTTGCCATTCTTATCGCGGATGTCATTGCGGTGCTTGTCCTGGCAAATATTGTAAACTCGAAGCATGGTCGGAATATGATTGCGGTGCGAGAAGAGGAACTCGCCGCACAGACTGCTGGCATAGATGTATTTCGTTACAAGATGATCTCTCTTGTCATCAGCGCAATATATGCAGGGGTTGCAGGTGTATTTTTGGCTCATTATATGACATTTATTCAACCTAAGATGTTCTCTCTCACTAAATCGACCGAGCTCACAATCATAGTCATATTCGGAGGGCTTGGCTCTATTTCAGGGTCGGTCTTGGGGGCTTTGGTGCTCACCGCCCTTCCTGAAATTCTGAGGGCTTTTGAGATATGGAGGCTCGTATTCTATGGAGCGGCAGTCATTTTGATTATGGTGAGTAGGCCAAAGGGTTTAATGGGCGGCATGGAGCTTACACCATCGGGGATTCGCAAGGCAATGGCAGAAAGAAACGCTCTGCGCGAGGCAAAAGCAAAGCTTCTTGCGGAGGCGCAAGAGGGAGAAGAGCAATGATAGCCTCGCCTGTTCTTCATATCAAAGATCTAACAAAGAGATTTGGTGGACTGATTGCAGTAGATAATGTGAGCTTTGATGTTCCCGAAGGAGGCATTATAGGGCTAATAGGACCTAATGGCGCAGGGAAGACGACTATTTTCAACCTAATCACGGGAATATATAAGCCAACATCTGGTTCAATCGAGTTTAAGGGCAGATCCTTAGTAGGTCTTGAGCCATTTCGGATTGCTGAAAAAGGCATAACACGGACATTCCAAAATATAAGGCTTTTCAAGAACTTGAGTGTATTCGACAATGTATTGACAGCTTGTCATAGAAATGCGAATTACAATTTTGCGGAAGCAATTTTCCGCCTTCCTCGTTTCCGGTCCCAAGAAAAAGAGCTAATGGAAAAGGCAGAACAGCTCTTAGATATAATGGGGCTTCAATGCTACAAAGACCTTATTGCAAACAATTTACCTTATGGGCTGCAGAGAAGGCTGGAGATTGTAAGGGCGCTTGCGCTTAATCCAATGCTTCTGTTATTGGATGAGCCAGCCGCAGGTATGAACCCCGATGAAACCGAGCAGCTTATGGGCCTTATTGCCAGAATTCGAGATGATTTTAAGCTCTCGGTTCTTGTGATAGAGCATCACATGGACCTGGTAATGGGTGTTTGTGAAAATATAGTCGTTCTGAATTTCGGCGAAAAAATTGCGGAAGGTAATGCGGACGAAATATCTAAGAATCCTCTGGTCATCGAAGCCTATCTTGGAACACCAGAGGAGGCCGCAAATGCTTGAGATAAAGAATCTGCATGTTGCGTATGGTGGCATTCGAGCGTTAAAAGGTGTTTCGCTCTCTGTGCAAGAAGGTGAGATAGTCACAATTATCGGAGCTAATGGCGCAGGGAAATCGACCTTGCTGAATACTATTTCCGGATTTTTGAGGCCAGCAAAGGGGACGATCCAGTATAAGGATAAGCCTCTCCCTCGGCGCCCAGACTTGATTGTCAAGGCTGGCATCTGTCAGGTTCCTGAAGGGCGCTTAGTATTCGCTAATTTGAGCGTACTAGATAATCTCATGCTTGGGGCCTATCGGCGGAGCGACAAGAAGGCTGTCAATGCCGATCTCAAAAAAGTCTTTGAGATATTCCCCAGGCTAAAAGAGCGTCAATCCCAAAGAGCAGGAACGCTCTCTGGCGGAGAACAGCAGATGCTTTCCATGGGGCGTGCTCTCATGACCAATGGAGAGCTCATTCTTATGGATGAGCCCTCATTAGGCCTAGCTCCTCTTCTAGTCCAGACTGTCTTCGAAATAATCGAGCAATTCCGAGGACTTGGCAAGACTATACTTCTGGTGGAGCAGAATGCGTTCAAAGCGCTTCAAATCGCAGATCGGGCTTATGTACTGGAACAGGGAAGAATTGTAAAGCAAGGGCCATCTCGCGACCTTGCCCAGGATCCTGCTGTAAGAGAGGCTTACCTTGGTTCGCGTACTCGAGGCGGGGGAGGCTAAGCTCAAGAGCGCGATCTAGCTCGTTCTATGAGCAGCTCTTTAAGATCAGCTTCAGTATCGATGTCGCGAAGTATATTTGGGTCTTCGACTTCCAAAAATTCAATGTCGTTCTGGTGATGGCAAAAAAATCCCCTTAGCCCATTTTTTCCATCCCAGCTTTCCACTAGAGAGAACAATGCTCTATGAATGATTGGTGGATGGCCTGAGGCTTTGTTATATTGGGGAATTATTATGGGTCTATCCTTGATGGCGTTCTTGAGCTTGGCCACAGTGCTTGGCAAGACGAAGGGAATATCGACCGGCAGAATAAGAGCAGCATCGCAAGTTAAAGAGGCGGAACGCAAACCTGCGCAGATCGAAGTGAACATTCCTTTTCTGTAATCATTGTTGAATATTGGGCGTATTCCATGCGAACCTGCGAGTGTGCCCACTCTATCGGCATCGAATCCTGTCACTGCGATTATTTCGCTTATCCCCGCCTCTCTAAAGCAATTTGCTGCATGCAGAAGCATGGGGATTCCCTCGATTTCTACAAGAGCTTTGGTGGTTCCCATGCGAGAAGAGCAGCCTGCTGCTAGAATGATAGCAATAGGGTCGCTTGTCCTAAAGTCTGGCATAGAAATAAAATCCTCTAGCACGGAGATGACACACGAGGCTTTTTGTTAGAGCTTGGGCAGCACACCGGATCGGACTGCAATTACTTCCGCCATGATGCTTATAGCGATCTCTTCCGGCGTCTGTGCTCCAATTCCAAGTCCAATGGGAGAATGTACCCTCGAAAGATCGCTCTCAGAGAAACCTTCTTCGCGGAGCGCCGCAAAAATGCCATCTCGCTTGGTCTTAGAACCAATAAGACCGATATAGCCTGCTTTTGTTCGCAGAAGACAAGATAGCATTTCCTTGTCGATATCGGGCTTTCGGGTGAGTATCATAGCGCAGTCCTGAGGGCCAATTTCGATAGCTGGTGCATCTCTGGATGCCATAAGGGGGTCTGAAAAATTCTCAATTATCCTGAGCATGTTGGCATTTGGAAATCGTTCTCTTGTGAGGAGTTCCGCTCTGTCATCGGTCACAATTACGCGAAAACCGACTAGGCTTGCAGCTACACTTGTTGCCTTGCCGACATGGCCAGCCCCAAATATGTAGGCGATAGGATCCGGCTTAAATCCAAGTTGGAAAGCTCGAGCCCTCTTGAATTTGTCTGCTTCAGGTAATTCCAATTCGAAACATGAAGCTCCGTAGGAATTATGAGCGCTTTCCAGACTTGAAGCACTTGTCTTTTGTAGGTGAGGATATAAGGCTCTTCCTTCTTTATCTATTGCAAAGCAATGCTTTTCTTCGGAAGTTCTTGCAACAATAAAAGCGCATGGATTACCAGATTCTACATGCTCAAAGCATGTTTTGAGGGCATTGTATGCTTCGCTCTGTGGATCGATTCTTTCGATGTGCAGAGATACCTTGCCTCCGCAGGTCATCTGGTTTTGCTGCGCCTCGGGCGAAAGATCAAAAAAGAGATCTTGGTGATCGCCTCCGACCTCAAGTAGTTTTCGTATCGCCATAATGGCTTGATTTTCTATATATCCTCCACCAACCGTACCCTCCATTCTGCCATTCATATCCACTGCCATAAGAGCGTCTGTGCCTCTCGCTGTCGAGCCGCTTGCATGAGTAACAGCGGCAAGAACCACAGTCTCGTCGCTGTCTAGGCGTTCTATAATCCAGGATCTTAATTCGCGCATAATCTAATTGGACCCTTCGATTTTTGCTTTATCAATTGCCATCAGCACGCGCTCTGGTGTAAAGGGGTAATCTGTCATACGGACGCCTATAGCATTTCTTATTGCATTGCCGATGGCCGCAGGAGGTGTATCTATTCCTATCTCGCCAGCGGATTTTGCACCAAAGGGCCCCGAAGGCTCATAGCTATCTACTAGCTCGACCGTGATTCTTCCCACATCTTCCCTTGAAGGTATTGCATAAGTCATAAGGTTATGGCTAAGCATGTGACCTCTCTCCGAATAGCGCACATCTTCATAGAGGGCAAGGCCGATGCCCTGGAGTACAGCTCCTTCTATTTGGATGGTTGTAAGTTTGGGATTGATTGGAGTACCGACATCAGCTACCGATACATAGTGAACGACCTCGACTTTGCCTGTTTCCTTGTCGAGCTCTATCTCGACAAAGGCAGCTAGATAAGGAGGAGGGGATTTTGCACCGGTAAAGGATTCCGTTGCCTCGATGGTCTTCATTCTTTCTCCATCGTGGTAGAGAGTATCGAAGCTGAAATCGTAGAGCGATAGCGATTTGCTGCCATTGAGGGTCTTGAAAGTCTTGTTATCGAATATGACGAACGCAGGATCGACGCCAAACTTCTGAGCAACTGCTTCTATGAGTTTTTTCTTTAGGCTACGAGCCGCTTTGACTACAGCGGAACCTGAGACATAGGTAGTGCTCGATGCATAAGCACCTACATCGAAAGGCGTATTGTCGGTATCGGAAGAGTAAACGACAATGCTTTCTACATCGACGCCAAGCTCTTCAGCCGCCATCTGAGCAAGAATCGTGTCAGATCCCGTACCAAGATCCGTGGCTCCTACGTGGAGCTTAAAGAATCCCCCATCTTGAAATTCGATTCTCGCCGAACCCATATCTATGAGCGGTAAGCCCGATCCTTGCATGGCTATCGCCATGCCCATTGCTCGCAATTTTCCTGGGGCTACCTCCCAAACGAGCCGATCTGGATTCCAGCCTATCAGCTCTTTCCCGCGGGCTATGCATTCCTCGAGCTTGCAGGATTCGATTGTCATGGCGACACCTTCGGTTCCCTCTCCCATGATACGAAATACATCGCTGGTTTCGCCTTCGTGAATCATGTTCTTGTGGCGAAGTTCCACAGGGTCCATGCCTATCCTATGTGCTAGCTCATCCATTGCGGATTCGAGACCGGTAAGGCCTTGAATTGCTCCATAACCTCTAAAGGCGCCTGCTGAAACCTTGTTTGTATACACGACATGGCCACCAAAGCGAACGGCATTTACTTTGTTGTAGAGTGGCAGAGTTTTTGAGCCAGCAACCATGAAGACTGTCAGCGCATGCTCGCCATAAGCACCGGTATTCGAGAGCACTTGCATGTCGATGGCATTGAGTTTTCCATCGGAATTGGCGCCGAGCCGCACTTTGACGCGCATCTCGTGGCGGGTAAAGGTGGCCTCGAAAACTTCGCGGCGAGTGAGGGCGAGGCGCGCAGGTTTTCCGGTTTTCAAAGTTACCATGGCGACATAAGGCTCGATGTGAATATGCTGTTTGCCTCCAAAGCCTCCGCCTATCCTGGGCTTAATAATGCGAATCTGTCGCAGAGGCATCTGAAGGGCCAATGCGAGCAACCTACGCGTATGCCAGGGGTTTTGGGTAGAGGTGACGATTACGAGCCTCCCATGGATATCGATGTAGCTAAAGGCTGTGTGAGGCTCGAGCGCTACGTGCTGTTGAGCTTGAGTGTGTACTGTGGTCTCGACCTGGACAGGCGAGTTGGCTAATTCTTCCTCTACGTTTCCTATCTCCATGTTGTAGGCTGCAGCGATATTCCTCTTAGGTTCGAATCCTATAGGAAACATCTCATGAATTTCGGGTTCGGGATGTATGATGATAGGATTGTCCAGAGCCTTTTCGAAATTCAAAAGAGGTTGTAACACCTCATATTGCACTTTGACGAGCATCGCGGCTTTTTCTGCTGTAGCTTCGTCTTCTGCTGCCACTACTGCAACCTCATCTCCCACATAGCGCACATATTCATCGAGAATAAATCGGTCATGAGGACTGGGCTCGGGGTTCCCCTGTCCTGCTCTCGTGATAGGCACACGAGGGCAATCTTTCCATGTCAGTACACAAGCTACACCAGGCAATGCAAGCGCTTCCGAAGAGTCTATCGCAACGATTCTAGCAAAAGCGTGAGGGCTTCGCACAAGCTTTACATAGAGAGCATTGGTGGGAGCCAGATCATCGGCAAAGGCTGGTCTACCGAGCACCAAGCCTTCCCCATCGATCTTTGCTATATCATGGGCAATGACATTGAATTTTTTGGTTGCTTTGAGTGTTTTGCTATCTGCGGGCGGCACCGAATCAGAATTATCAATCATGGACTGCCTCCAGATATTTCTTTATCGCTCGGATCTGTCCTTCATAGCCTGAGCAGCGGCATAGGTTGCCCGAAAGATAATGACGTATTTCCGCTTCGCTGGGGTTTTGGAGCTCTTTTTTCATCGATAATACGGTGAGAGCGAAGCCAGGCGCACAAAAGCCGCACTGATCTGCTCCTTCCGCAGTCAAAAATCGCGCAAATTCCTTAGCTTCTTCTGCAACACCCTGTATTGTGGTTATTCGCTTTCCGTCAGCTCTTACAGCTAGAAATGAACAGGAAAGTACAGGCTTGTCCTCGATCAGAACAGTACAAGCGCCACAACTTGCCGTATCACAGCCTTTCTTTACTTCCAGATATCCAGCTTTCCGGAGCACTTCTGTCAGCGTATCGCCAGGCTGACAATCCAGGATTTCTCTTTTGTTATTTATATGTAGTGTTATGGTCATCCCCGCACCTCCAAAAGCGCACGTCTGACAAGTACAGGAAGGATTCTTTGTCGATAGCCAGCGCTTGCCCTAATATCGCTACCGAATTGTAGTTCTTTACCTGTCTCCTGGGCTGCTGCTTCTATCTGTTCGTTCGACGGATTTGCGGAATCCCCCAATATTTTCATTGCGTTTCTGCAAAGACGAGCTGCTGCTGGTCGAGAGCCGGCTGCAATGCGCCATTCTATTCCCGTCCAAGCAACAGCGGTATTGATTATAGGAAAATCATTCTCAGATATCCTCATCTGTTGATAGGCAGCTCTTGCAGAGCATGGCAAAATTATCTTTTCTATTAAGAAAGGACCAGCATACCCTTTCTCGATGAAGTCAGTGAGATCTTCCTCTATATTTGGATAGAAAACTACACGAGCTCCAAGCGCGCAGAGTGTGGTGTTGAGATCAGAGAATCCATAACGTCCAGCAACTGTTCCTCCGACTGTTATTATGTTTCTAAGCTGAATACCGACGATATGGCTAACTGCTGTGCTGAAGATCTTCCCAAATCGCGAGGCAAGCAAGGGGCTTGTTTCCAGTTCTCGATAAGTTGTCATTGCGCCAATTTCAATGTGGTCTTGGAATTCGCGGATGTAATCCAGCCCTAGATCTAATAGATCCACCCCAAGCATAACAGTTTTAGTATTTGTTCGAAGCCAAGCGGAACCGCCAATTGCAGTACCGTGCTCTTCGCGTATGAGATGCATGGCTTCATCCATGCTCCTGGGGCGAGCATACTCTCTTATTTCCATCTGTAAGCTCCTTGAAAGAAACAATAATTCGATTAACCCCTGATTTTTCTATCATAGCATAGGTTTGGAGAATCGGTAAATTGCGAAATTCAATGAATTCTTGAGCTCTTAGGGGTAGGGGACGGTTCAGCAAGAGCTTAAGCTTGGCTATACTAGGACCATGGCTGAATTTGTACACTTACACAATCATACCGACTATTCGCTTCTCGATGGTGCTGCTTCAATTCAGAGGCTAATAAGAAAAGCCAAGTCTCTGGGCATGCCAGGCATTGCTATAACCGATCATGGCAACATGTTTGGCGCAATGTCCTTCGAAAAAGAGTGCAGAGATTTTGGCCTCAATCCTATCGTTGGTTGTGAATTCTATGTCGCAAGTGGTTCAAGATTCGAAAAAACCGGTACCGAGAATGGTAATAAATATTGGCATCTCATCTTGATAGCGGAAAACAGTACCGGATACAAGAATCTTCTAAAATTGACTTCCTCTTCTTACACCGAAGGCTTCTATTATAAACCGCGAATAGACGATGAACTTATCGTTGCCAATGCAGAGGGGCTCATCGCTTCGACCGCATGTCTTGCAGGCGAGATCCCATCGCTTATTCTTTCAGGAAAGCTCGATCAGGCTACAAAGAAAATTAGTTTCTACAAAGAATTATTCGGCAAAGATCATTTCTACCTAGAACTCCAGGATCATGGCTTGGATGAACAAAGAGTGGTCAATAGAGAGCTGGTCAGGCTTTCGAAAAAGCTCGATCTGCCGCTCCTTGCTACCAACGATATACATTATGTCGAGCGAGAGGATGCTGTAGCCCACGATATTCTTCTCTGCATTGGTACAAATCGAAAACGCGACGATTCATCGAGGCTGCGTTTCCCAAACGACCAGTTTTATTTAAAAAGTGCGGAGGAGATGGCATCGATTTTTGCCGATGTCCCCGAAGCCATTGCCAACACGCTTAAAATAAACGAGATGGCAGCTCTCAAGATAGAGTTTCCAGGGCCGCTTTTGCCTGACTATCAAGTACCCGAAGAATTCTCGTCTCCCGAAGAGTATCTGCGCAATATAGCTCGACGAGGTTTTCAGAGCCGTTATCCCAATCCAGATGCTGAGGTCGTCCACAGACTCGAATACGAGCTCGATATAATTATAAAAATGGGATTTACTGGTTATTTCCTTATAGTATGGGATTTTATCAATTGGGCCAAGGAGCATGGCATTCCGGTAGGCCCGGGTCGTGGTTCAGGTACTGGATCTATCGTTGCTTATGCTATGCGCATCACCGATATCGATCCTTTGAAGTATGATCTGCTTTTTGAACGTTTCCTTAATCCCGAACGAGTGTCTATGCCTGACTTTGATGTAGACTTCGATTTCGAACGGCGCGGCGAGGTGATCGATTATGTTACTCAGAAATACGGTAGCGATCGTGTCGCCCAGATCATTACATTCGGTACGCTCAAAGCAAAAGCTGTTATTAAGGATGTAGCTCGCGCCTTAGATATTCCCTTCGATGAAGCTAATCAGATTGCAAAACTTGTGCCAGAAGACCCGAAAATTACTCTGCAGAAGGCTATCAAGATGGAGCCAAAGCTTGCTGCTCTTGAACATAATCCTTCTTATTCAGAGCTTTTCTCGATAGCCGCAAAGCTCGAAAACCTTCATAGACATAGCTCGATCCATGCGGCTGGCATAGTGATCGGCAAAACGGCTCTGATAGACTATGTTCCTCTATATAAGGATCCAAAGACTGGGCTTATTGCGACTCAATATACAATGGAGTACCTCGAGAATTGCGGCCTTGTAAAGATGGACTTTCTTGGCCTCAAGACTCTAACTTTGATTCGTAATACCATGGAGCTTTTAAGAAAAAGAGGCATATACCTCAATGAGGAAGATATCCCAGAGGATGATTCCAAGACCTTCAAGATGCTCAGCGAAGGCAAGAGCACCTCGATTTTTCAATTCGAATCACAGGGAATGCAATCTATACTAAAGCGAGCTAAGCCTTCTAGTATAGAAGATCTTATCGCCCTCAATGCACTCTATAGACCTGGACCTATGGAATTCATAGATCAATATATAGATTCAAAAAACGGTAAAATTGCTATCAGCTATCCCCATCCTTCGCTCGAAAAATACCTTAAAGGTACTTATGGAGTAATAGTCTATCAAGAGCAGGTGATGCAGGTTGCTAGGGAAGTAGCAGGATATTCGTTGGGACGCGCAGATCTTCTCAGAAGAGCCATGGGGAAAAAAAAGCCAGAAATACTGCAAAAGGAAGAAGGACCATTCATCGAAGGGGCTCTTGCTCGCGGCTATTCAAGAGAAGAAGCAAAGCGAATTTTTGATATTCTGACGCCTTTCGCTGGCTATGGCTTCAATAAATCGCATGCTGCCGCCTACTCTGTAATCGCATATCGTACAGCATATCTAAAAGCAAATTACTCTGCTGAGTTTATGGCAGCAAATCTTACAAACGAGATCAGCAACACCGACAAGCTGACTGAGTACATAAGCGAAGCTCGGCAGATGGGTCTATCTGTGCTGCCGCCTGATATCAACCGTTCAGACGCAAAGTTCACGGTCGATAACGGGCAGATTATATATGGGTTTCTTGGCATCAAGGGCGTTGGCGAGGGGATCGCCATGGAGATTCAGAAAGAAAGGGAGTCTCATGGCAGATTCAAGGATTTTCTTGATTTTCTTATGCGCATGAATGATGCGGGCATAAATCGCAAGACGATGGAGTCGCTCATTATGGCAGGCTGCTTCGATTCCCTAGGAAAGGGGCGACATGAGCTTATAGAGAACTCTGAGCGCGCTATGGATTATGTGCATGAGAAATTGAGTTTCGAAGCTTCGCGCTCAGGTATGCTGTTCCAGGAGGATGATCTAGGAATCTATCCAGATTTCGATTTTCTACCCTTCGAGGAATTCCCGAATCAGGAAATGTTGCGAGCAGAAAAGGAGTTATTGGGATTTTTCTTTTCAGCACATCCTATGGATGAATACAAGATGATCTGGGAGAGATCATCAACCCTTGATCTTGGAAATTTGGAGCAAGCAAGCATAAACCACGAATATATAGTAGTTGCGCTTCTCAAGGAATTTCGCAGCTATACAACCCAGAATGGACATCGCATGGCCTTTGGTAAGCTTGAGGACTACAATGGTTCTATAGAAATGGTAGTGTTCCCTGATCTGTTTGAGAAAAATGAGGTATCCTTTGTGAAAGATCATGTCCTGTGCCTTCGGGGAGTAGTGGACAACTCTAGAAGAGGTTTTTCATTCAAGGTGCAAGCTGTTCTGGATCCGACTTCTCTTAGCAGCAATTCTTGGAGAGAATTACACATTAGGCTTACGGATGCGGCTATCGACGAGACTGCTCTCTATCCACTCAGAGATGCGCTATATTCTATACAAGGGAAATGCCGGGTAATCTTGCATGTGCCTCTAAATGGGGGAGGGGAGACTCTAATCGAAGCTGGGGCTCGTACAAGATGCTCCGCGAGGGATGAGGATTTGGCGTTTATAGAAAGGCAACCTGCAGTGGCGGAGGTATGGCGCGAATGAACATAAGAATACTTGGCAATGGCGGCTTCTACAATGAGGGGTTGGCCTATAATGCGCTCGCTATAGATGGTCACGTGCTAGTGGAGACCCCCCCAGACATTCTCCAATCTCTTCATAGCCAGGGCATGAAGCCTTCTCAGATAGATACAGTCTATATTAGTCACAATCATGGAGACCACTGTTTTGGCTTTCCATTTTTCTTTTTCAATTGGCTATATGCGGGAGGCTCAGATTCTCATCATGAGAAGCAGACAGAGCTAGTCATAATTGGTCCTAATGGATTAAAAGAACATCTCGAAGCTCTTATGCGCCTTGCAATTCTGCCTGAACATCAATATCTGTCCGAATTCGACCAAAGAGCAAGGTTTGTAGAGATCGACGAGAGGGCGATTGTACCTGTCAAGGGCGGCCTCTGGTTTGGATTCTTGCGCACAGAGCATTCGGTTCCTACTTTTTCGCTTATAGTTGGTAAAACAGGGCCTGAAAATGAGCTTCCTTCTTGTTGCGACTACCTTGAGAAAGCGCTATTTATATACAGTTCAGATACTTCTATGTTCGATGGCATATATAAGCTATTGAGTTCAAGCGCAAAACTCATCCTCTGTGACACGAATGGTGAAGAGGAAAATGGCGTCCATATGAGTCCGAGAGAACTTATGGCAGCCAAGAGTCATATTAAGACTAGGAGCGCGGAGTGTGCGGGTCTTTCAGAACAGAGGCAGAGCGGGGAAAATGACAGGGATCGCATATTGGGGATTCATCTAAGTAGGAAGATGGATAGGGTTGGACAACTCAGATTCGTCCAGCCTGGCGAAGAATACTGCATTGAGTAGACGCTTCTATGAGGGATCTTCAAGGACTCAATAGGCTTGAGCCAATACCCACTGCGTCAGTTCTTCCCAATTTGTAAATGAAAGATCTGCATCAGAGTTTTGTCGTCCACGTAAGGCCGTTCGCATGCCAGCTTTTTTGGCGCCTCGGATATCGTATTCTATATTGTTTCCAACATAGAGAGTCTCGAAAGGCTGAATGCGCATAGCCTTGACCATACCATCGAAGGCGCGCTGGTGGGGTTTTAGCACACCCCATTCTTCTGTGCAGAGTTTATAGTCGAATAGATCATCAAGACCGAGGAATTGCAGTTTTTCTTGTGGAGGCAAATCGGAAAGAGCAGTTATTATCAATCCGTTCTGTCGTATCGCTTCGATGGCTTGCTTTGTCCCTCTATAAGGACGGATCGATGAGAAACGCTCTGGCACAAGATGATAGAAGATTTTTTCTATGGATTGTTTAATGTGCAGCTCGTCCATTTTGAGGCGCTTTGCAAGAAGCGATATCTGCAAACTATGAAGCTCCTCCATATTTCGAGGAATATAGTTAGGTTGCTCTTGTAGAGATCTTACTTCTTTTCTCACGGCTGAAAAGGCCATAAATATGCGAGGTTGACCAAAGAATAAGTCAATACACCTCAGTGCAATTGCAGATTCCGGGTAAAGAGTACCATCGACATCGAATGCCACTGCGCGCAGGCGAGACTGTCCTTCCATAAGCAAATGTATATATGAAGCAAAGGAGGGCTGTCTATGGCTTGTTTAAGCGCTTAGGCCACCACAGTGGCTTTTTAAAATACTAGAATGCCTTGAAAACCTTAGAATACCCTCGCCTTGTAGCTAGTATGCAATAGTTCATGAGAAAGGTGGCCAAGTGGTTTGCCCAAGAATTCGTCATAGAGCGCGACTATTGCAGGATTTTCGTGAGATTTTCTGATTGGAAGCCTGCGATCCTCTTCGTAGAGCGATAAGCTGCGAGCTCTTTTCTTTTCTATATCCGCAAGGACAGGCTGCCCGCCTCCGCCGATACAGCCTCCAGGGCAAGACATGATTTCGATGAAATGATATGGGCTTTTGCCTGCTCGAATCTCATCTAGCAAAATACGCGCATTTGAAAGGCCATGAGCAACAGCTACGCGAACAGGTGAGCCCCCAAGCAAAACCTCGGCACTCTTTATCGAATCGAAGCCACGCACTTGAATAAAATCTATGCTCTGTAAAGGTTTCTTTTCTACAATCTCATATACGGTGCGCAGAGCAGCTTCCATTACGCCACCAGTCGTTCCAAAAATAGTAGCTGCACCTGTCGATTTGCCCAAAGGATCGTCGAAATCTTCTTCTGGCAGCGCTGCTATGTCGATACCTGCGAGCCTTATCATGCGTGCAAGTTCTCTAGTTGTGAGAGCCCAATCGACATCGAAGAATGGACGCAAGCTTGTGGTTTCCGGATCTTTCTCCTTCCACCAATCCCAGGCAGAATCCATTTCCTTGCGTCTTGCTTCATATTTCTTGGCTGTACAAGGCATTATAGATACTACCCTCATATTATTGGGCGCAATGTTGGCATTTCTTGCATAGTAGGTCTTTGCGACGGCGCCAAACATCTGCTGTGGGCTTTTACACGTAGAAACATGGTCGAGCAGGTCAGGATAGAAGCCTTCGATAAAATTTATCCATCCTGGTGAGCATGAAGTTATCATGGGCAGAGTTCCACCATGGGAAAGTCGTTCAAGCAACTCGTTTCCTTCCTCGATTATTGTGAGATCAGCTGTGAACTGTGTATCGAAGACTCTGGAAAATCCGAGTCTACGGAGAGCCGCTACCATCTGGCCGGTTACAAGGCTTCCTGCCGGAAGGCCAAGAGCTTCGCCAAGAGATGCACGAATTGCTGGAGCAGTTTGTACAACCACGGAAAGTTTGGAATCTTCAAGCGCGCCATATACGTCCTGCGATTCATCCTTTTCTGTTATTGCTCCAGTCGGGCAAACCAAGGAACATTGGCCACATTGGACGCAGGCGCTCTGAGCCAATCCTCTATCCATAAAGGTTGCGACTCTAGTTCGAGTACCGCGCCCTGTAAAAGCGATCGCACTTACGCCCTGGGTATTCTCACAGACTGAAACGCATCGTCCACAGAGGATGCACTTTCTATCGTCTCGCGCGATGCCTTCGGAAGAATTATCGGAAGGTGGATATTTTTTGTAGCTAGGGAATCGGTCTGCATGGGCTCCGAGCAAATTGGCCATAGTGTGAAGCTCGCAGGTATCGGCTCTTAAGCAAGAGAGACATTCATCGGGGTGGTTTGCAAGCAATAGTTCAACAGCTGCTTTTCGCGCTCGAATAACACGTGGACTCGATGTCCGAATCTTCATTCCTGGTGTGGGCTGTTGTACACAAGAGCGCAAAAGGGATTTTGCTCCTTCTACCTCTACAACGCAGACGCCGCAGGAGGCATTTTCGGAAATATCCTTGAGAAAGCAGAGAGTCGGGATCTTGACGCCAGCTCGCGCACAAGCTTCCACAATATTTTCGTTTGAATCTACCTTTATGGTCTGTCCATCGATCGTTATATCTATCAAATTTTCCATTGATATGCCTCCTTTAATCGCTAACAAGGCTGCCGCGAGGTTCGCGTTTATGTTCCCTCACATCGCAGCGAAGACAGCGATTAGCCTCCACTCGTGCTTGCTCGCCGGTGTACCCAAGATTGATCTCCATAAAATTGCTCTTACGCGCATTTACTGGGAGCATTGTTGGTTGGGTCATCTTTTGCTTACTGATATTGGCTGGAATCTCCATTCTGTAATCAAAGCGTCGAAATAGACTGTCGAAGCGCTTTTTCCCAGTTAATGCTTGGTCGATTATCTCGGCAACAGTTTTTGCCTGTCCCATTGCCTCTGCTGCTGTTGCTGGACCGAGCATTGCGTCTCCAATTGCATATACCTTGGGGTTAGATGTTATATGAGAGAAGGGGTCGGCCTTGATGCGTCCATTCTTGAGACGCTCTACGCCCAGCACTTCTATACCAGGTATCTCCACTTTTTCGCCTATGGCCATAATCACCATAGAGCAAGGAATATCCTCGATTTTATCTGTAGGAATAGGTGTTGGACGTCCTGAAGAATCGATAGGACCAGCTTTCATACGCTGAATTCGGACAGCTTTTGCAACTCGTTTGCCTTGCTGCTCCTGCGTTACGATTTCCAGGGGCGAAGCCATACAGATAAGCTCAATGCCCTCCTCAAGAGCACCCTTGAGTTCATCTAGGTTGGCTGGCATATCGGCTTTCGATCTTCGATAGACGATTCTAACCGTTGCTCCAAGGCGCAGAGCAGAGCGAGCGGCATCTATTGCCGAATTTCCTCCACCTATCACTACTACATCGCCGCCTGTATGAACTTTTTCTTTTTTTGCGAGTGCGTTGAGGAAATCGCAGGCTTTGTAGACACCCAGAGCTTCCTCCCCTGGTATGTTCATGGAAAGTTCGGAAGAAGCACCTGCAGCTACGATTATGGCGTCGTTCTCTTCATGGAGTTTCTTCCATTGTTCTGGCTCAGTGATGCGTGTATTGTATACAAAGCGAGTTCCCAACTTTTCGATGAGATTGATTTCCTTCTTAAGGATGTCTTTTGGCAATCTATAAGATGGAATACCCCAGCGAAGCACGCCTCCTGCCTCTTGCCTGGATTCATAGATGGTGACTTCATGACCAAGGCGCACTAAGTAGAAAGCTGCTGTCAAACCAGCCGGTCCCGCCCCTATTATGGCAATTCTCTTGCCACTTGGGGGCAATTTATCTTTGAGAAGCTTTGTGTATACTTGTTTTTCTCTTCCCATCTTGTACATGGTGTCTGCAAGATAGCGATGGATCTCTCCCTGTGATACCGGTTCATCCAGCATGTCACGGCGACAGCGCATCCGGCAATGGAAGTGGCAGATTCGGCCAATTGTGCCAGGCAGAGGATTTTCCCTTAGTGTGAGCTCGAAAGCATCTTCTATTCGGTTTTCCTTTAGGAGCTGCAAGTATCCTGGAATGTTCATGTGCAAAGGGCAGGAAGATTCGCAAAGTGCGATGTAGAGATTTTCGCAAACGCCAGCTGGACAGCGTTTTCCCTTTATATGCTCTATATATTCATCTCGGAAATAGCGCAGAGTTGTAAGAACAGGATTGGCCGAAGTTTGCCCAAGACCGCAGAGAGAAGAATCTTTGACAATCATTGCGATTTCCTCGAGCGTATCGAGATCTTCCTCACTCGCTTCACCATCAGATACCTTTTCGAGAATATGCAGCATTTGGGAAGTACCTTCTCGGCATGGTGTACATTTCCCGCAAGATTCTCCCATTACAAAGCCCGTAAAATATCTGGCCACATCGACCATACAATTATCTTGATCCATGACCACCATGCCGCCTGATCCCATAATGGCTCCCAGCTCGGTAAGATGTTCGTAATCGATAGGAGTCTTGAAGAGGCTTGCAGGCACACAGCCTCCAGATGGTCCACCACATTGTACGGCTTTGATTTTTCTCTTAGGACCCATTCCTCCGCAAATACCATAGATTACGCTTTCAAGCGTGCTGCCAAGAGGAAGTTCTACAAGCCCAGTATTCCGAACCTTTCCGACAAAGGAAAACACCTTTGTTCCTGTGCTCATAGGAGTACCAAAACCCGCAAACCATTCTCCTCCTCGAGCTATTATCACTGGGATATTGCACCATGTTTCAACATTGTTGATCGAGGTTGGGCGGCCATAAAGGCCTTTCTCTACAGGGAATGGAGGTCTTGGCCTTGGTCTGCCGGCATTACCTTCAATAGAGGCTATTAGTGCGGTCTCTTCACCGCATACAAAAGCTCCAGCTCCGGTCACTAAATCTATGTCAAACGAGAACTTACTTCCCAAGATGTTTCTTCCAAGGAGTCCATGCTGTCTTGCAGATTCTATGGCTAAATTGAGCCTATAGACAGCCAATGGGTATTCTGCACGGACATAGACAATTCCTTTGTTTACATTCATGGCATAGGCACCAAGAAGCATCCCTTCCAATAGCATATGAGGATCGGATTCGATCTCATTTCTATTCATGTAGGCACCGGGGTCTCCTTCATCAGCATTGCATATTAGATAGGCTTCCCCAGGATTATCGATCAGCGACTTACGCATGAGCGACCACTTTTTCCAGGTTGGAAAGCCTGCACCGCCTCGCCCGCGGAGTCCAGATTTTTTTACTTCTTCGATGATGGCCTCTGGTGGCATGGAAGTTAGAGCTCGAACAAGGCTTCCGTATCCTCCCACCGCTACGTATTCTTCAATGCTTTCTGGGTCTATCATTCCAGCATCGCGGAGAATGATCTTTTCTTGATCCCTAAAGAAATTGAGTTCTTTCCATGTGGGAAGGTAATCATAGTCTCTGCCAAAATCCGCCTTGGATGTTCTGAAGTCCCATTCTTCGATCTTTGCTTCTGCTATCTTTGCGATTTTATCGTATGCAGCATCTGATGAAAGCCCAGAGATAATGCGTGATGCTTTAGATGTATTGACTTCAGTAAAGAAGAGGATTGGCTTGCCTGGTCTCCAGGCCATGACAACAGGTTCGGCCGCACAGAAACCAAAGCAACCAACACGGCGCAGGCGGATATTGGTATTCTCTGTCTTCTGAGAGAGAATTTCCCATACTTTGTCTGCTCCCGAGCCTATGCCGCAGGTTCCCATCCCCACAGAAATCCAAGGAATATTTCCATGAAAATGGCTCGAGCCTTCTTGCGCTAGAAATCCTAGATCGGTGTTGTTGATCATCGCTTGCCTCCCTTTTTAAGCTTATCCAGAAGAGAGACAAGCTTACTGACAGTCATTCGCGATAGCACTATGCCATCTACCATGATTACAGGCGCAAGCGCGCATTGACCAAAGCATGCTACTGTGCGAATCGTGATCAGATTATCAATACTCGTAACCGAATTTTCTTCTTTTTCATTGAATTCTCTTATTTCGAGCCTAGAAAGAGCTTCATTTAGCAGCACAAGCGAGCCCCGTGTATGGCATGCTGTACCGCGACAGACAATTATGGCATGCTCGCCCTGCGGCTTCAAACTGAAGAAAGAATAAAATGTTGCGACTGAATATACTCTCGAGAGCGGTATATCGAGCCTCTTGGAGATTTCTCTTAGAGTTGTCTCGGAGAGATATTTTTTTGGATCGTTTTGTTGTGCCTGTTCCAGGGCTCCGAGCAGGCTTCCATTCCTACCTTTCCATGAGTCGATGATGCTTTCGACATTCAAGGGTTCTGAATTGGAGATCGTTTTTGTCATGCTTCCTCCTTTGGCATTCTCTATTATTTTATATCGATTAGGATATTTGTCAAGAAAAAATTATCTATAAAATCATAATTAAAAGGGCAGCAAAAGTGGAATCATAATAAAAAGATCTTAATAAATAGTAAAATATCGATAAAAAGAGTATTGCATCTACGCTAGTTTTATACAATAGTATAAATATGGCTTTGAATGACCGAGAAAATGAAGAGATTTCTATTGCTCGTCCCAAATGGCCAATCAAATTCGCTAACCAAAGCGTAGATTGCGTGGGTCGAAAATTGAAACGCATCTTCGATCAGAATGCCAGTTCAGACTACTTCACAAGCGATGAGATCCGCGACTATTCCTATTACGAAAAGCTTCTGCTACAAGAACTAGAAGCCATAGACCGAAAAATATCTAAAGGAAAGCTAAAGCCAAGCCATATTGCGGAATATCCAAGGGTCATTCATGCCGACGAAGGCAAAATTCGTGCCTGCATATATATTGGTTCCTTTGATCCTTTTCAGCTTACCCATCTTACCGTTGCTATGCGTTTTCTTGCCTCTGATCTAAGCAGCTCAGATTTTGTAATTATAGTACCCGAAGGTTCGCCTGATACAGCAAAACCCCTTAAAACCGATTATGCTTTTCGCTATTCGATAGCGAAGATGCAGATAGAGGGTATTTTCGATTCCTTTATTAAGGCATTAGATTTGGGTATGCAAGCTGATACAATCGAGATTATAAGAAGATTCATAGCGATGCATAGCGGATTCACTCTCGAGTTGACACATCTAATTGGTTCGGATTCGCTGCCGATCGCCGCAAGCTTGATATCGCAAGATATGCTAATATGGAGAAAAGAAGCTCAAGAATCAAAAGTAGACTATCATCATTCTCTGTATGTTATTCAGCGAGGGGATGTACCAGAGATGCACTCCTATCTAGAAGCCTTTGAAAAGGAAGGCATCCAAGTTGTTGTCGATCCTTTCAGCGTGGAAGCTCCATCGAGCAGCGATTTTCGAACTAAACAGGCATATACGATAGTACTGCCGACTAATTCCATAAGAGAAAAAATGGAAATAATCTTTCGCTATCACATGCACAGAAGTTGGTCTTCAGATCGTCATTAGCATAGAAGAATCTATCTTATTTAGATGCATATGCCTTAAAAATGCGAAAAGCCCTTTTTTAGAGCTTCGAAGTGGTGTATAAGTATTTTATGAATATTCAGTCTATGAAGTTGATTTTTTTAGGACCTCCAGGAGCAGGCAAGGGGACGATTGCAAGAATGGCCTCAGAGAGGCTGGGTATTCCTCAGATAAGCACCGGCGATATATTTCGTACAGCGGTAAAAGAGAAGACCGAACTGGGGCTAAAAGTTCAATCGATTCTTGCCGCTGGCGCTCTTGTGCCCGATGAGCTGACAATTGCCATAGTAAAAGAAAGGCTATCTTGGCCGGATGTAAGGCAAAGCTATATCCTAGATGGCTTTCCGAGGACAATTGCTCAAGCAGAAGCGCTGGCCACTTTTTCAAAACCGGATTCAGCAGTGGACTTTGAAGTCGATGACGATTTAATTCTTTTTCGGCTTACAGGAAGGCGAATATGTAAGAGTTGTGGTGCAATCTATCATATAGTAACAAAACCCCCGGTAACTGAAGGGCTTTGTGATCTATGTGGAGGCGAGCTATATATAAGGAACGATGATAGGGAAGAAACCGTCAAGATTCGACTTAAAGCATATCACGAAGAATCCGAACCCTTGATCGAATATTATTCTAGGCAAGGAATTCTGATGGCTATTGATGGTAGTCCTGATCCCGAAACCGTCTATAATACTTTTATTTCAAAGATTGGGCGATACTTGAAGAAATGAGCATTTTGGGAGCTTTGTTCCAGAAAAAAGTCCCGTTTTCATTGAGCCTTTGGTTTTTGCTTTTAGGCTTGATATTTATCTCGCTCTTGCCTAGCGAAATCGCAGTAGCAGAGGAGATAGTGCCAGGGGTTTGGAAAGGCGTACTGATATTGCGAGAGGTCACCCAAGAACAATCTTCGCCAAAACTTCCTTCGTATTCGATGGATCAGCAATCAATGTCTTTTAGTTTCGAGTTCTATTTAAGGATTCTCTCTAAGGATAGGGGATTATTAGTCGATATTCCTGAACAAGGTTTGTATTCTTATCCTATAGATGAGTATACCATCGATGCTCAACAGATAAGCTTCATTTTCGACGCAATAGAGGGTGATGAAGAGCTTCGCTTTTTGGGCAATTACTCGACATCTTTTCTACCTCCTGGAAGCACTCACAGAGGAGCTATCGTTGGCTCGGTTAGAGGTCGATCTTGGAATGGATCATTTTATGTGCAGAAGCAAGATTCGTCAGCGGATCCAGGGCAGATTTATTTAGATATCCCTGTGGAGGGTGGAGCACTACCTGCTACTCTTGTCTTTCCTTTGAGGGTCCTACCTTCTCTCGATCCGAATTCTCCACCTGATTTTCCTCTCATATTGCTTGTAGCCGGTGCGGGTAGGGCAGACAGAGATGGAAACAATGTCGATGTTCCTGGAAAGATCGATTCTCTAAGACAGTTATCTAATATGCTGAGAATGCGCAATGTTGGAACTCTTCGTTATGATAAGCGAGGCACAGGAGAAGCATACAAGCTCGAAAAACCAGGTCGCATGACTAGCTTTTCTGAGCATGTAAGAGATCTAACTTCTGTCATTATTGCTGCTGCAGCTCTACCTCGAAATGGAAGGCTGATAGTTGCAGGCATGAACGAGGGAGCCTGGATAGCCATGGCAGCCTTGGAAGACGAAAAGGTTGCTTCACTTGTCGATGGTTTTGTTGTAATCGATGCTAGCGGTCAGAGTCCTATGGAGACCTTGAAACAGTCTGTTGCGAGCCTAGATGAAGAGCTTCGAGCAAAAGCTTTGGAAGCAGCACATAATCTAGTTCAAAGGGGAGTTCTGATCGATGTTCCGGCAGAGCTTATCGATTTTTTTGCACCAAGCAGAAAAGATTGGTTGGCAACTTGGCTCGCCTTTGATCCTGTCGAGACAATCGCAAGAGTCCGAATTCCAATTCTGTTCATTTATGGAGAAAATGATCTTCAGATAAGTAGGGAGGAGTTCTCCATGTTTGTTGAAGCAAGGCCTGAAGCTGCCGTGCGAGTTGTGCCAGAGATGAACTATGTGCTCAAAGAAGTCAAGAACGAGGATGAAAACTTTGCCGCCTTCACTGACCCATCTTTTAAGGTGCCTTCGCTTCTCGCAGACCTGCTTGCTTCATTCGCTAAGGTTCAGCCGGCGCCTGAGGGCTTTATACCTTGGCACTAATTGTCGAAACTCGAGATAGAAAGAGCAACATCTACAAGTTGCTGTGCATTGATCCTAACAGGCTGGCTAACGAAGGTTGATCCTTGCTGCTCGATCGGAGTGTCGGGAGAAATGCCAATACCATAAGAGCCTAGCTTGGAAGAAACCATAACCCAAAGAAAACGAACGATGGGCTTAAATGTGCGTGCACTTTGCTCATCCTTCATTTGTATCTTGAAAATGGTACGATACATAGCAAAAGGGCTGCCTTTTGGAGGACTTGTTGCTTCGCGGGTCGCACTCATCAAAATGCCTTCGAAAGGCAAAGTGACCCCTTCCATAATAGGCAACTGACTGACGATTGAAGATTTGGCATCGATATAGATAGCAAAATCCATGGCATTTGCGAGCACTCCGCTCTTGGTAGCTAGTGTAGTTGCTCCAGGATTGGTGATAGGAGAAGTAGGGGGCATCCATGTTGCAAGGTGAACTTGGCCCCTGCCTGGATTTCGGGCATATAGACTTCCTGATTTTAGAGCATAACCGCCATTGATCTTTTTCCAGTTAGAATCAAGGCTAAAAGAGAGAGAAGTCAAAAGATCGGGAAAATTCCCTGCAAACACAGCTTCTAAAGCCGGTTGGCCTTTATCGGTGAGTGAGATTCCTATTCCTGCAACTTGCGCTCTAGTCAATAGCTTGTCGATTTTAGCCCGATCGATTGGCTTTGAAGGTTCTTTCTTCTCTTCTGATTTATTCGATTTATCAGAAGCAATAGCCACAAGAGCCTCGATTGTTGAATCATTCAATGATGCAGCGATATCACGAAGAAAAATATCTCCTGAACGTAGAATGATCTGAGGCGTTTTTTCGAAATGATCGAATATCCCTGCAATAGCTATCTCTTTGGGCACTGAGGAGCAGGAGACAATAGAAATATAGATTGTTGCCAATAGAATAATGCTTGCAATCGATGTATTTTTTATTCTGCTCTCTTTCCTATTATTTAGTGAAAATCGCATAAAGACTGAATTCCTTTCTTGTTTTTGAGTAAGCTAAGCAGAATATATCACGGAATCCTCGAGAATAGCGAGCAAGGAGATGGAGGACGATGAATCTATCGAATTCTATATGGTTAGAAGGTAGAATCAATCTAGCTATATCCTTACCTCTATGGTGACATTTTGATTCAAAGCATGTTATTTTGGATATTGAATCTATATTTTGGCTGATAAAATAGTACATGGAGGTTTAGAATATGGCCACTGAGCGAACATTTGCGATGCTCAAGCCTGGTGTCCTGTCCCGGCGTGTTGTTGGAGAGATAATCTCGAAGATCGAACGAAAGGGCTTCAAAATCATAGGTTTGAAGATGATGAGTGTCACTAGAGATCTTGCTGAAAGACAATATGCTGAACACAAGGGGAAGCCTTTTTATTTAGATCTTTTGGACTATATTACGTCGGGACCTGTCTTGGTAATGGTTCTCGAAGCGGATCAAGCAATTAAGCTTTTCAGGCTTTTGTGCGGTTTGACAAGTCCCGACCAAGCTCTTCCTGGTACTATAAGAGGAGATTATGCAATGCACACGAGTATCAATATCATCCATGCTTCCGATTCGAAGGAATCCGCTGCGCGGGAAATTGGCCTTTTTTTCAAACCAGAAGAGATGATCGATTGGGAAGATGCCAATCAGAATTGGATATAAATTAAGAGAAAGTTATATATAAGATAAATCATATCTTTAAGAAGCACATACCAAAGAAGGGGGTCTTATGTCAAAGACTGCTGAAATACCATGCTGGAATCTTGATGATGTTTTTCATGGCTTTGAATCCGAAGAATACCAAAAAGCAAAAAACGAGATCAAAACCCTGCTGGAAAACCTGGGGATCGAGCTTGAGAATGCCAAACCGCCATCCGATATAAGAGGCACGGCCGACTGGCTATTCGAGCTTCTAGGCAAGGTAGATCGGCTCGAGACGCTTGCAGATACACTATCTGCTTATGTCCAAGCACGTTTTAGCACCGATACTCGGGATGCGCTCGTGCTTCAGGAGCTTGGAAAGGTAGAGGAGCTTCTTGTCCCTGCCACAAAGATCCTCGTGCTCTTCCGCAATCTGCTTGCTCGCTATGAAAAGAAAATAAAGAAAGCCATATCACAGGACAACAGATTCGTAGACTATGCTTTTGTACTAGAGGAGGCACTGATGTTCCAAAAGCATCAGATGTTACCTCAACTTGAAGATCTAGCCGCGGATCTTGGTCGCTCAGGGGCTGATGCGTGGTCTAGGCTTCAGGATTCGATACTTGCAAATGCTAGCGCCATGTGGAATGAAGCAACAGGGGAACGCAAGACAATGGTAGAGCTCCGAAACCTCGCTTATGATGCGGAGCGCTCAATTCGAGAGAAAGCCTTCCGGCTTGAGCTTTCTATTTGGAAAACATACGAGATACCAGTAGCAGCCGCTCTCAATGGTGTAAAAGGCACTGTGTTGACATTGAATAAGAGAAGAGGCTGGGAGAGTGCCCTCGATGTTTCGCTTGCTCAAGCTAGAATATCGAGGGCGACACTCGAAGCCTTAATAGGCGCTATGGAGGAGTCTCTTCCCATGTGGTGGCGTTATTTGCACGCCAAAGCGCGGCTTTTAGGTCTTGAGAAGCTATCATTCTTCGATCTCTTTGCGCCTCTACAGAATCAAGGAGCCGTGATTCAGAGCTATAGCTGGCCAGAAGCAAAAGACTTCATTGTCAAACAGTTTGGTAGTTTTGATGAAGAAATGGCCCGCTTTGCAGAAAAGGCCTTCGAAAACAGATGGATCGATGCTCGGCCACGCGAAGGGAAAGTGGGCGGTGCATATTGCACACACTTCCCTGCGGCTAAACAACCCAGAGTCCTCTGCAATTTCGATGGCTCTTATTCCTCTCTTATAACCATTGCACATGAACTAGGTCATGCTTGGCATTATGAGAATATAAAGGATTTGCCGAGCTTGCTTTCTCAGTATCCAATGACGCTAGCTGAGACTGCTTCCATATTTTCTGAGACCTTGGTATCCAATGCTGCCATGGCCACTATGGAAGAAGACGCTAGATTACCTCTTATCGAGCTCCATCTGCAGGATGCTTGTCAGGTTATAGTCGATATTCTTTCTCGTTATTATTTCGAGCATGATGTATTCAAAGAGCGGGCAAAAGGCGAGATAACGCCCGAGCGATTATGCGATCTGATGCTTCAAGCCCAAGCGAAAACTTATGGACAGCCTCTCCGAGAAGACGAGCGTCATCCTTATATGTGGGCCGTCAAAAGCCATTATTATATTCCGGGACTTTCCTTCTACAATTTTCCATACGCTTTTGGTCAGCTCTTTGGAATGGGGCTCTATAGCATCTATAAGAAAGAAGGCCAATCCTTCGCAGCTCAGTACCGTGAGCTTTTGCGGTCGACGGGCTCATTGCCTACAGCAGAAGTAGCCAAGCGCGCGGGCTTCGACATCGAAAAACCTGCATTCTGGCAGAGTGCTATGAAAACATTTGAACAAGAAGTGGAATTTCTCGAGGCTCGGAGCTGAACCAGATGGCCTTGAGATAGCCTCTCAATAGGCAGCTAGAATCGATAAGACCTTTTCTTTTCCAAGCGTCTTGAGGAATCCTGCGAGCCTTGGCCCTTGATCTTTGCCTATGAGAGCCTGATATGCTGCCATAAAAAGCTTTTTAGGTTCTATATTGCTAGCTTGAGCCACGGCATAGATTGCCTCAGCAATCTCGTTTTCGGAATCATAGGCATCGAGCCTTGCTATGACTTCATCCCGAAAGCGCCGCAATGCATTCATCTCTGCTTCGGGAAGAGTAGCAACTTCGCCGGGCTTACGCAGAAAGAATCTGAAGTCCTCTGGTGCGCATTCGGTTATCCAATACCAAGCGCATTGAGCCCTTCGTCTAACGCGTGCTTCTTGCGAAGGCTTTAATCCTGGAAGAAGCGACAGCACAGCATCTATATCACCTAGATGAATCTGTAATAGATTGCAAAGGTGTCGAAATGGTATCTGATAAGGCATTTCCTCTGGAACACTGTCCACCTGAGACAGCTCATATATGCGGCGTTCTAGCGTCTCGACTTCTTCGTTCTTCGCTTTTTCGACTCCCCAATAGATTCGCTCTGTCTTATCGTAATCTTCATAGATTTTGATAACATCGAGATCGAAACTGATCACGAACTCTGTATTTGGGCGAGTGCTGGCAAAGAGATAGCGCACTATTTCTGGCTGGTAGACTCGCAACAGGTCCTGAAGATCTACAACCTTGCCTTTTGACGAAGACATTTTGCCAGGCGAGCCCTTGATACCGATAAAATCGTAGCGGAAGGTCACGGGTGGCTTTCTGCCATAAACCTCTTCGACTACATGTTTAGAGGTGTCGAAAGACCCCCCTTGAGAATGATGGTCCTTGCCCGCTGGTTCAAAATCGACCTTTTCGTAAGCCCAACGCATGGGCCAATCGACGCGCCACAGGAGCTTTGCTCCTTTAAGTGTTCGAATGTCTCCTTTTTCTCGAAAACCGCAGGTTTCGCAATGGTAACTCAAGCCCCATTCGCCATCCCACTCATCGATATCTGTGGTATCACGGTTGCAGTTCGAGCAGAACACCGAAACAGGCCACCATTCGCCCTGAATCTTATGATCTTCATCGCGATATTTATCGAGGATTGTCTTTAGGTGTTCGCGCATCTCAAGAGCACGGCGCATACCGGATGCATATGCACCCGAGCGATATCGTTGAGCTTGGTATATGAATTCAGGGTAGATTCCTACCTCGGGCAGCACTTTCTCGACATCGACTTCATGATGGCGTGCATAGGATTCATCGCGACCCCAAGGGTCTGGAACCATGGTTATCGGAAATCTTAGGTATTTTTCTAGTAATTCGGGATTTGGCATATTGAGAGGTACTTTTCTGAAAACATCGTAATCATCCCAGCTGTAGATGAATTTGACATTCTTGCCCCTATCTCTAAGTGCTCGAACCACAAGTTCTACCGATATCATTTCGCGAAAATTTCCAACATGAACTGTTCCCGAAGGAGTAATCCCCGATGCACAGGTATACAGGTCTTTTTCGCCCCATGTGTCTATGATTGTTTTGGCTGTCTGATCAGCCCAGTGGATAGATTTGTTCTGTTCCATGTCGTGGAAGTATAACGATATTTGCGTTTTTGTAGAATAGCAGCTGCCAATGAGGAGCTTTAGTAGGGTTTGAATTCCAATGAACAGTGCTTACACTGCCAGGACCCCTTGTTCGATGATAGCGATTTCTTCACCAGTAGGCATGAGGAGCACTACCGTAGGGGATCTTACAAGTCCATCTAAGTGAATAAGAGCTGGCGCATCTTCATCGTAATTCGATCCGATTGCAAAATGAATGGTACCCATGACTTTCTCATCTTCCAACATATTGCCCGAAATATGAGCAGCCGAATTGAGTCCAATGCCAAATTCTCCTAGATGGCGGGCATTTGTACCGTATGCGAGCGCTATCTCTGGAGACATTCCTTTCTCGCTTACAAGGCTAGAAGCCATAGAAAGCCCTTGCATCATTGCTGCATCTAGTCTTTTCGCTTCGTTTCCACCTTCGATGCCGATAACATAACCGCCCCGTACAGAGCACACAATGGGCTCCTCAATGACAATATCTCTCTCTATATCCGCAATAGACCCATCGAACACAATCGTACCTTCTGTCGATTTCAAAGCCGGAGAAATAAAAACCTCACCTGCAGGCAGATTACCTCCTTTGCCTGGATAGCGAAAATCCCCGTCATCCAACATTGCCTTGCGCTCGAGTATCGAGAATACAATATCGGTGCCACCAGGGCTCCGGACAAGGACCGTGCTTGCCCGATCGAGAAGACTCGCGAGTTCTGCTGCGGTCCTGCGCATTGTCTTATAATCGATTGGAACAGTTCTCAGAAAGATGTCCTTTGTAATTCCTGGTGCCCAGACTGCGCGCATCGCTTTGAGGCCGTGCAAGAGATAATTGAAGATATGGTCATAAGAGCGACCATCGGGAGCGAAGAGAGGCGATGCAAGCCTGGCCTTATCTTTACCTAGTTTTTCATTCGAAATCGAGAGCAGCACATCGGGAGATTCTTCGATCGCTCTGATAACTTCATCGTCTGCAAAATCGTGTTGGCTTTTAACTGGCTGAAGCAAAAAACGCACTTTTGCCCCTATTGCAGAAGCCTTTTTTGCAAAGGCTTTTGCTATCTCTTCCTGTTCGGTCTCAGGGTTGGAGATAATTAAAAGCCTTTCTGATTCTTTTACATCGAGACATTGAGTAAGTGCCACTTGTGCAACTTCTGCGAGGGTATACATCAACCGTCCTCCTGATGCCACTTAAAATCCGCAAAACGAGAGTTTGGAGCTAGATCCCAGCCATCCGTCTCTCCTCGCTGAAAATAATGCCATGCAATACCAGCAACCATAGCTCCATTATCTCCGCAGAGCGAAAGAGGAGGGAAATGCACATGCAAATCTTGCTTTGCTTCAAGTTTTCGTCTTAGGTATGCGTTAGCTGCAACCCCGCCACCCACAACAACTGTATTGATACCTGTATCCTGTACTGCACGATAGAGGCGGGATAGTAGTATATCTATTGCTGTTTTTCTAAAACTTGCAGCTATGTTTTCTGGCGTAACCTCTGCCCCTGGCCTAAGATATGAGGAGAGATGATAGATGACTGCCGTCTTAAGCCCTGAATAGGAAACATCATAACGATGCTCTCCTTTATGCAGAGAGGGCATGGGGAATTTAAAGGCCTTTTCATCGCCTTTCTCCGCAAGATTGTCGATTGCAATACCACCTGGGTAACCAAAGCCATAGTACTTAGCGACTTTATCGAAGGCCTCTCCTGCTGCATCGTCGATTGTCCTTCCAAGCACCTCAATTCTATTGAAATTTTCTGCACGGCAGAGAATCGTATGCCCGCCCGACACAAGGAGCCCAAGAAACGGATAGTTGATAGGTTCGATCAGCTGAGGAGCATAGAGATGAGCAAGCATATGATTTACGCCTTTGAAAGGAAGCTTCATAGACCACGCGAGTGCTTTTGCAAAGGACAATCCGACAACAAGAGAACCTATAAGACCAGGCATCGCGGTTGCTGCTACACCTTCTATAGAAGATGCCTTGATTCCAGCCTCAAATAGAGCGCGCTTTACCACGCCCATGATCCATTCTATATGAGCCCTGCTTGCGACTTCCGGCACTACACCCTGATATCGCTCATGGAGTGGAATTTGAGTCATGATTACATTGGAAAGAATATGTCGTCCGTCCTCCACGATTGCGGCGGCGCACTCATCGCAGGAAGTCTCAATCCCCAGGATCCGCATTGCCTGAATTCTCTTTTGCCTGCATTTTCATGTATTGGCTAATGGTTGAGAGCGAATAACCTTGTTGCACCAGTTCAGGATAGATTTCCATCAGTGTAGATGCAAGCTTGGATGACCATACATGGCCAATCATCACAGCTGCGCCCTTTTGCCGAGCAATCTGCTTTCCTTCTTCTATTGCAGCAAGAATTGATTCGCGGTCGCTATTATTATCCAGAAACACATCGCGCTCCATATATTGCGTTCCTATTTTTTGGCTCAACTCTGCGCACACAGTTCCAGGAGCCGTGAGAGAATTAACATAATATATGCCACGTTCCTTCGCAAGCTTCAGAATTGGAATCATACAATTTGAATCGCGGGTTACAGCAGAGCCCATATGATTGTTCATGCCTACAGGAGGATATGGAAGGCTATCGATATTTTCAGCGATTGTCTTTTCTATGGTTGCTTCATCCATTGAACAATAGACAGCGTGGGGGCCTGGGTCATTGCCTCCTAAGGCCTCCATAGGCTGATGAAGTATTAGCTCTTTTCCATACTGGTGTATTGCAATCGCAGAATCGTTGCTATGTGGAAGTTGAGGGAGAACGGCCAGAGTAATCGGAAAGGGAAGGTGGAGAAAGGCATCGAGTTCTCCGTTATTATAGCCCACATCGTCGATCACAATGATGAGCGTAGGCTGAGCTACACCACTTGGCAGGGCTGACAGTTGATCAGTAGAACTATAAGGTTCATCTTTTTCGCTTCCAGCTTTCTTGACTTCTTCTTCGGTTCCAGCCTGGATGTCTAAATCTGATGCTGTTCTTTTGGAGATCGAAGTTTTTCCCTTCCTTTCTTCAGGTGGAATGACTTCTAGATCTTCGTATCCTGGAGGTAGCTCAATTACATATTCAGGTGTTCCATAGGGGACATCCTTGGCCTTACTTAGCGAGTCTTTTGACATGATAGAATTAACTATTATTAGAGCGGCGATTGCCAAAAAAGCAGCGCTAGAAAGTAATATTGCATGATAAGAGGCTTTATGATTGCGCTTTTTCCTCACGCCTTCATCGTAGCTTGGACAGAATGGTTTATCAAGCGGTTAATCCGGCTTGAAGCGCAGTATGCCTTAGAGATTCAAGAGCCCTCTTTTCTATATGTCGTACCGTTTCTGCCGAACATCCTACAATAGAACCTACAGCCTTGAGCGATTGTTCGCGACTACAGCCGAGGCCAAAGCGTTTCGAAATTACTTCTTGCTCTCGCTCGGGAAGGGTAGATAAAAGCCAAGCGCTTTGCCATGTGCGGCTTGATTTTTCTATTTCGCGTTCGGGGTTATATCGCCAGTCCTCGTATACATCGAGGATTGAGAGCTCATCATTGTTTGTCTGCTCAAGAGATACAGGCTGGTCTCCCATGTGTAGAATTGCGGAGATCTCAGTCTCTTTCCAGCCTGTTTCGGTTGCTAATTCCTTTTCGGAAGGACACCTGGACAGTTCAAGGCTCGCACGCATCTGGATAGCTGATAGGCGCCTAAGAGCGTTTTCTTTTCTATGTGGCAAACGAATATGTCGGCCGGTATTTACAAGCGAACGCGATATAGCCTGGCGAATCCACCAAACGGCATAGGTAGAAAATTTAACATTTTTCGATGGGTCAAAGCGCTCAGCGGCCTTTACAAGCCCTATATTGCCTTCTTGTATAAGATCCATGAGCGAGTGCGGCGGAGACCACATAGATTTGGCAATGCGTACCACTAGGCGAAGGTTTCCTTCTACAAGCCTGTCTAGGGCGTGTTTATCTCCTTTAGCTATTTTTCCAGCTAGTATTGCTTCTTCCTGTCGAGTTACAAGGGGAATTTTTCTTATCGATTCAAAGTAGAGCTCGAGGTTTTCGTCGTTGTCTGAAATGGTCATGAATATTCCTCCAAAACTGATTCTTCTATGTAATTAGAAGCAAATATCGTGCCAAATTGGCAACGAAAGCAGACTAATCTATATTTTTATCTAGGATAAAAATATATTCGAATTATGATTTGAAAAATGAAATAAACGGTAAGATATTGAGGAATAAGTGTATGATATTTTATAACTAAGGCACGACTTATCCGTCTACAAAAGGAGACACCTTATCTTGAATCCAAATGTTTCTACTTCACATATTGTCGTGGGTCGACAGCTTGACCATTTCTGAAGATAGCAAAATGCAGGTGTGGTCCAGTGCTCTGACCTGTATTCCCAGAGCGGCCTATAGTTTCACCTTGATTTACGCTTGCTCCCTTTTGCGCCAGTATCGAATCCAAATGGGCATAGAGCGACTGATAGCCATCAGCATGTCGGATAATCACATAATTGCCAAATACCGCATTGTAGCCCTTGTCTGCAACCTTACCCTCACGGGTTGCTTTGACAGCTGTTCCTCTGTTTACTACGATATCTATCGCCGCGTGAAAGGTCCGCTGTCCGCTAAAGGGATTTATGCGGTATCCGAATGGTGAAGAGATCTGGCCGCGAACAGGCCATATAAAAGTTTCGCCATAAAAGTTGCGCAAAACTGATGCGTTGAGTTTGGCATTTGGTATGAAAATGCGCTCTCCTATTCTAATTGTTGCTGAGGACATATTGTTGGCATCGGCGATGCGCGTCATATCTACTCCATAAGCCCTGGAAATAGAAGATAGACTCTCATTCTTTTTGACGGAGTGATATACACCATTCATATTGGGTATTTTGAGTGTTTTGCCAACTTGAATTTGGCTTTTGGAGCTCAGATTGTTTGCTGAGATTATGGTATCTTCGCGAATACCAAATCTGCTTGCAATTGTCTGCAGAGTGTCACCGCGACGTATAGTATAGGTTTTCTCCGCAAGGAGCGAGGGAATCGGTGGAAGGGTTGATTCATCGGCGGGCGTAGATGATGGTTCAGGTTCAAGCATTGCCATAAGCGCTTCTTGCGCCGAGTTTTCATCTGGAAGGCTAATGCTAGGATGAGAATGCGATATTAAAGAGGCTGCAAGTACACCAGCTCCACTTGTGGTCAATAGAACTGCAATCAATAAGAGAATACGCCGTGGCAGCTTGATTAGATTCTTGAATGGATTTCGATGGGATTGTTGTAGATCGTTGGAAGGCTTTTCTCCTGAGGGATTGTAGTTCCCTTTGACAATTGAAGGAGAGAAAAAAGGCTGACTAGCAGGCCTTTGCTTTTGCATCGATGGTATTGAATGATCTTTTTTGGATTTTTTTGGTGGAGTCTTTTGAATGAAATCTTCGCCAGAGAGCACTGAAACAAGAGGCTTATTGAGAATTTTATCTGCTTCAAGGACAGAATTCTCAGAGTGATCCACAAATTTCATAGCTTCTTTTGTATCGGCATGTTTTAGCCGATAATTTAATTTAAGCTGTCGAAAGCCAGAATACAAGAGAGCAAAAGGGAGATATTCATGAAGGGGTCACCCCGTCCAAAAGCAAAAAAACTCGACAGCTTAATGATTACTATACTAGCTATTGTTATTATGGCCTTCTTGGTTAGGTTTTTTATTCTCGATGCGGCCATTGTGGAAGGGAAATCCATGCTTCCCTATTATAGGAACGGCGAGGTGGTATTGATCATGAAGGCAGCCTATGGAATCCGAAGTTTAGAAGGGAATTACTGGATGCGATGGAGGCAACCGGCTGCAGGAGAGGTTGTTGCGGCTCTATCACCTTCTTCGCATGAGATAATAATAAAAAGAATAGGGGAGGTTCGCAGACAAGGAGAGGAGTTCACGTATTTCCTAATAGGATACAATCCGATTGAATCGATCGATTCAAGAGATTTCGGACTCATACCCTTTGATTCAATAATAGGAAAGGTTATTCCTCAGAGGTAGGCGCAGATGGAGAATGGTACACAAACCTGCTTCCAACGAAGAATACTTGTGCTTATCGCTTTGTTGACAGTATTTGCTGGTGTTGTTCTGGTTCGATATGGCTTGCTGGCTTTGGAAGGACCAAAGAATAAAGAGCTCTCAGCAGAAGCACCTATGGAACGAGGGAGGATTCTTGATAGAAATGGAAAGCTTTTGGCTTTCGACATTCCAAAATTCAATCTTGCCATCCGTAAAAATGAAATTGATCCATATAGAATCTCCAAAGATCTGAGTAGTGCAGCAAAATCAATCGGCGTGCAGCCTGAGTCTCTTGAGCAGAAGATAAGGGAATCGAGCCAGAATTTTGTATATCTCGCCAAGAGGCTGGATATCGATATGGCAAAGCCTCTGCAGGCAAAAATCGAAAAAGGAGAGCTTGCTGGCTTTGTGCTCGAAGAAATAAATGGCCGAATCTATCCTGAAGGGAGATTAGCCTCGCACCTGATTGGCTTTACAGGAGAAGGGAATACTGGACTAGAAGGCGTCGAATTTAAATATGACAAAGAGCTTTCTGGTATTGGAAGCGACAAGCCCCGCGGAAACGATGTCTATCTGACTATAGATGCGCGACTTCAGTATTCATTAGAAGGAATCGCACGCAAAGCCTTCGAGCAAAATAAAGCCGAATCCATTTTTATGTTAGCAATAGATGTCAATAGCGGCGAAGTTCTCTCCTATGTTCAGATGCCGGATTTCGATCCAAATACTTTTGGAAGTTTCCGAGAATCGGAGCGCGAGGACAGAATGTCTGTGTATTCCTACGAACCAGGAAGCGTGTTCAAAATATTTTCGATGTCATCGATACTTGATGCTGGTCTAATAACACCGAGGACTAAATTCAACTGCGATGGCGCATACCAAAAGACTCTTCCTTCTGGAGAAAGAATCATAATAAAGGATTTAAACTCCTATGGAATGTTGGATTTAGCAGGTATTCTTGCCAAGAGCAGCAATGCTGGGGCTGGGTATGCTTCAGATCGCATCTCGGAGAACGAGTTCTATTCGCGAATCTTGAGCTTTGGTTTTACAGAAAAGACAGGAATTGGATCCCCTGGTGAGAATCCTGGAAGCTTAAGAGAACCTTCAAAGTGGTCTGCACGAACAAAACCCACTGTGGCTATAGGACAAGAGATACGTGTCACGGCATTGCAGATGATAACCGCCTCGGTCGCTATAGCAAATGGAGGTATTCTGCTTAAGCCCAACACCATATCCCGCATAGAGGATGCCAATGGCAATATGATTTATTCACATGAAGTCATAGCTAAGCGACGAGTCATTGCGCCCGAGACATCTAGAGCAATAATAGCCGCGATGGAATCAGCTGCAAGCCTTGAGGGGACAGGATGGCGAGCTAAGGTTCCTGATGTGCGTATGGCCGTAAAGACCGGAACGGCGCAGATGATAGATCCAAAAACTAAAGCCTACTCGGATACGGACTTTATTGCCAGCACACTAGGAATATTGCCAGCAAATAATCCAAAGCTTGCAATATATGTTGCCATTGTAAAGCCAAAAGGAGAATCATATTTAGGCGGCCAGATTGCTGCGCCAGTTTTACGAGATGCAGCTGAAGCTGCGATCAGCATTCTTGGCCTGCCAAGAGAAAAAAGTCTCAATGCTAATCATGCTGGGGTAGTGGTGATCCAGGAGCCTCCTTTAGCTTCGATTGGCGCAAACATGCCAGATCTAAAAGGCTATTCCAAGCGTCAATTGCTGCCCCTTCTTTTGCGAAACGACATCGAAGTCCATCTTGAAGGGGACGGATATGTTGTTGCTCAGTCTCCGTCTCCGGGTACAGTCGTAGAGGCTGGCACAAGAATAGTGCTTCGGTTACAATGATTTTTCAAGACATTTCTGGCTTGAGGTATGAAGAATGAATAGAGATGAAGCAGTTGTCTTATGGAAGCAATGGAATAGTGATGAATCTCTTTGGCACCATGCTCTTTCAACTGAAGCCGTGATGCGCCATTTTGCACAGAAATATGGTGAGGACGCAGAATATTGGGGGCTCATAGGTCTTTTGCATGATATCGATTACGAGAAGTTTCCAGAGGAGCATTTGGGGCATGCACGAGATATTCTTGCATCGGCCGGCTTTGATGATGCATTTATTCGATCTGTAGAAAGCCATGGCTGGGGAATATGCACACAAGTCGAACCTGAGCTCTTAATGGAAAAGGTGCTTTTTGCTACTGACGAATTGACCGGTTTCATTGCCGCTTGCTCCTATGTTAGGCCATCGCGGAGTGTACTTGACTTGGAAGTAAGATCTGTAAAGAAGAAATGGGGCTCTGCTGCATTTGCAGCTGGTGTGCGCAGAAATGTCATAGAACAAGGAGCCCAGATGTTGGGCATGACCCTCGACGAGCTTATTGGTGAGACAATTCTAGCCCTTAGGAACGTCGCTTCGGAAATAGGGCTTAAAGGGAATCTATAGCTCAAAGGGAATTCAATAATAGATATCAATGGAAAGAAACAATGCTTGAAAAGATTTCAGAGACCTTTACAGATGTATTTAGGACAATAAGCGGCAAATCGGCTATTTCAGAGAAAAATGTCGAAGATGCCCTAGATCGAATTAAAATCGCGCTCCTTGAAGCCGACGTAAATGTGAGAATTGTGCGCCGCTTTGTCAATGGTGTGCTAGAAGAAGCCAGAGGGGAAAAGGTGCTTCGCTCTGTCACACCTGGGCAGCAATTTATCAAGATAGTCTATGACCGCATGGTCGCTCTTCTGGGCGATGAAAAGCAAGACCTCCTTCTAAAAGGGACTGATACTCAGAGCATAATCCTTCTCTTAGGTCTTCAGGGTTCAGGAAAGACTACTACCGCAGCGAAACTTGCAAACTTTCTTAAGAAGAGAGATCGAAAAGTATTGCTCGTAGCATGCGATCTTGTGAGACCTGCAGCGGTGGAACAGCTCGCCGTGCTTGCTGGACAAGTCGGTGTTGATATCCATAGAGAAGAACTAAAAGATCCGATACAGGTAGCACGCAATGCTTTAGCACGGGCAAAGCGTGAAGGTCATGATGTTATCATCGTCGATACGGCGGGTCGTCTCCAGATCGACGAGCCTCTCATGCAAGAATTAGCGAGAATTCGTGATGTGCTTTTGCCGGTGGAGAGCCTTCTTGTGGCGGATGCTATGACTGGCCAGTCTGCAGTCGAAATTGCCAAAGCATTCGATGAAAGAATTGGAATAACTGGCGCTATCCTGACAAAATTCGATTCAGATACGCGTGGAGGAGCCGCGCTTTCACTAAAATCCATTACTGGCAAGCCAATAAAGTTCATTGGTGTCAGTGAACGCATCGATGGGCTCGAACCCTTTTACCCAGATAGGATTGCCAATCGCATTCTAGGCATGGGAGACATAGTATCGCTCGTGGAGAAAGCTCAGGAAGTCTACGACCAAAAGGAAGCTCTTGAGCTCGAACAAAAAATCAGCAAGGAAAGTTTTACACTCGAAGATTATCTAGGTCAGATTCAAAAAATGAAAAAGATGGGCTCCGTCAAGTCGATGCTCGAAATGATTCCAGGTCTGGCAGGTCAAGTTGATGAGGACCAAATAGATCTCGAGGAGATGAAATATGAAGAGGCTATCCTTCTGTCCATGACAAAAAAGGAACGTCAGAATCATCTGATTATAGGCCCCTCCAGGCGCACTAGAATCGCAAAAGGCTCAGGCACTTCTGTAGCTCAGGTCAATAGACTCCTCAAGAAATTCGAAAAATCCAGATCTATGATGAAAAAAATGGTAAAGAACAAAGGAGCCATGGCAAAAATGTTTGGAAGTGGAGCTAAATAATTCAATCTGATATAAAGTAATATTTTGAACGAGCCAGTTTTTATCCTGACCACTTTACATAATCTGTCATTTTCGGTATATTGCATCGACTATGTTTAATGGAGACTACAATGTCGAGAGTGTGTGAAATCTGCGGCAAAGGGACGCTTTACGGAAACAATGTATCACATTCAAAGAACCGCACAAGCCGGACCTGGTATCCGAATCTCATCAAAGTGCGCACAATTGAGAATGGAACTGTGCGCCGCATAAAAATATGTGCTCGCTGTCTCAAATCTGGAAAAGTGGAGAAATACATCTAGTTGTTTCTTCATCGGATTTAGGGAATATGCTTGCCGATTTGTGATGAATTAACAAGAAAGCCGCCAAAATATGGCGGTTTTTTTATTCCCACAGTATATTGATAAGCGGCTGACAAATATGCTCCAGAGATAGACTAGAGCCTGGATGGGTGGGGCTATAGAAGCCTCGAGTTGATGCCGATACAATAATGAATAGTCGTGTATTGAAAGGGTTTATAATGTATTGTGCGAAGCCTTCTATCGTAGTGCGCAATGTGTTTTTTGCAATTCTCTTCTCTATAATTTCCTTCGCAAGCGATGCAATGGAGCCCCTTCCTTATAGGCTTTTTCCTGCTCTCTATAGGAAAGAAAACATTTCTCGCATTGATCAGAATATGAGCCTTGCTAATTATCAATCCAGTGGAGGCTTTCTGTGGGAAAGGGTACCTCTTGTGGCGAACAATACTATTCTCGCTTATTATGGCAGTCCTCTATCCGATAAAATGGGCATACTTGGCCTTTATCCGAAAGAAAAGATCGCCGAAATGTTAAAGGAGATGGCAGTACAGTATGACCAGGTAAATGGCAAGGATGGAGTGATTCCAGCATTCTATATCATCTATGGGACTTGCTGGCCAGGAGGAGAGATAGGTTATCTAGACGATAAAATACTTCTGGATTACATCAGATATGCTCAATCTATGGGCATGCTTGTATTTATCGATCATCAGATAGGCAAATACAGCCTTC